>JBFJJY010000319.1:0-2222 GCA_041612055.1 Methylophilaceae bacterium
AGCTACCAAATGTTTTAACTGAAAGTTCGATTTCATTCGGATTAGCTCTTCTATATAAAGCATTAATTCGTGCAATTAATATCTGAGCGCTGGGTGGCTTGATAATATAATCATCAGCACCTGCATCCATCATAGCCACTACATCCTCTTCGGCATCACGTCCGGTCAAAAAGATAACAGGTGGACAATTGCCTTTTATTTTAAGACTATGCATGACTTCAGGACCTGTCATATCGGAGACTTCCCAATCCAACAGCGCGAGGTCATATTGATGCTCATTTAGCGCTTTAAGGCATGCGCGCCCTGACACGAAATGGGCCACTTGATGCCCTGCAACTTCTAGCATCGCAATAACAGAATGCGCAAAAAAGGTGTCATCTTCTAAAAATACAATATTCATATCATGAACTTTACAATAAATGACAACGCATTGTCACATAACTTAATTAAAACAGGGCTAACAGCCCATTTTTAGCTATCAATTATTACAATTATGCACTAATAATGTAGCAACAGTGATGTCCGCACTTGTACCAGGATTAATAGCCCGTGACTTTAATGACTGATCAAATGCCAATAGTTGTGGCAAGTACTGCTTTGGGTTGTCGAGCGCTTGTAATGCGTTGTAATGCACAATCGCTTCCGTTTGCACTTGCTTTGCTGTTTCATCGCCATATTTTCGTGCAATATGACTATCAGGGTAATGACTCAGCCAGTATAGAAATAAACCGGTTGTTGCCCACGCAGGGCGTTGCCAACGCAGTAACGCGGCTTCAAAGTGAGGCAGCCCTTGTTCAAATACCTGCATAAAGCCATTAGCATATTGCTGACCTATAAAATCTTTATCTGCTGAAGCTTGCATCGCTGCTAATAAAGTGCAATCTGCGGCTTGGTTGACATCATGAGCTTTAGCGCGACCTAAGCCTGCGGGATTAGCCATTTTAATAGCCTTAAACATCCATTCTGCATCAAGCTGTGTGGTGCTACTGAGCACTTGGGCTAACCGATTACGCAAATCAGTTTTGGCGCTTAATAAGCCCGCCTGGATAATTGGGGCGCAAAGCAGAATAATCCCAAGATTGGTATTGCAGTTAACCGCATCCCAAGTTGTTTTAACACAGTGATAAATCCGCTCACCCAATGCGAATGTAGGCTGCGCTATCACTGCCGAAGAAACAGTAGCACTTTGTATAAAGTCTTGCACTTGCATGCCATGTCCATCTGCAAAAATATGCACATTGCCAGGTTTAAGCGCTTCTATCTCTGCTAAACAAGCCACTTTATAAGCTTGTGCAAGCTGTTGCGATAATGTGGATAAGGGTTGGTTAGTCATCCAATTGGCGGATCAAGTCATCTATTAAATTTTGTGCAATATTAACATGTGTCACACTCTGCAAGCCGCGCCAGGCAGGAATGCTATTCACCTCAAGCACCCATAATTGACCTTGTTTATCACGCATAATATCAACACCACAATAATCAATGTTAACGGCTTTTGCTGCCTCAATGGCCAATGCCTCAATCTCACGGTCTTGTTCGCCAGCACAGTTAGCTCCTTGCGCGACATTATTAAGCCATCCTGAACCACTACGACGCATGCTTGCAATAGCTTGATTATTCACAACAAATACCCTGAAATCATGATAACTTTCACCCGAATCGATAAACGTTTGCAAATAATATACGCCATCAACAAAGCCATCTTTTGGCAAAGGCAGTTTGCTTTCTTTATCGAGCAAGCGCACACCCTGCCCCTGCGAACCAAACAACGGCTTAATGACTAGAGTGCCATGTTGGGCAAGCTGTTCAATGATGATTTGGTGTGCCATATGCCGCGATTCACAAACCCATGTAGATGGTGTTGGCACTCCATGCTGCTTTAATAAAAAGCTGGTCATGCCTTTATCGACAGTACGTTCGATGGCTTTTGCATCGTTATACACTTTTACACCTTGCATACGGAGTATGTGCAACACATTCAAACGGGTAATCACTTGTTGTAGCGTCCCCGCAGCAATACCGCGAATAAATGCCATTTTGGGTAATGCATGAAAACCAGGCATATGAATTGCAGGCTGTGAACCTGACAAATCAATCATGCAATCTTGTAGCTCAACAAAAACAACCTCAATACCGCGTGCAGCAAACGCTTGCTGTAACGCAACGCCATGCCAGCCACCTGCTTGCGCAGCCTCATCCGTTATTATAGGCACTTTCATTTA
>JBFJJY010000320.1:0-2217 GCA_041612055.1 Methylophilaceae bacterium
CGATTGATATCTTAATCGGCATGCAATATAAGCGAAATGATATTGATTTTAGTCGCGGTAGCTTTAGAGTGCGCGGCGATATTATTGATATTTTTCCCGCAGAAAATAACGAAACTGCCGTGCGCGTGAGTTTATTTGATGATGAGGTGGAAACCATTTCATTATTTGACCCATTAACGGGTGAGATTTTCGACAAAATCAAACGCTTTACGATTTACCCAAAAAGTCATTATGTAACAACACGCGACACGACTGTGCGTGCGATAGAAACGATTAAAGCAGAGCTGCGTGAACGCGTTGATTTCTTTGTGAAAGAACAAAAATTAGTCGAAGCGCAACGCATCGAGCAGCGCACTCGGTTTGATTTAGAAATGCTCAATGAAATTGGTTTCTGCAAAGGGATTGAGAACTACTCACGCCATTTATCAGGTGCTAAAGCGGGCGAGCCGCCACCGACATTGATTGACTATTTACCCGAGGATGCGTTGATGATTTTGGATGAAAGTCACGTGACGATTCCGCAAATTGGCGCGATGTATAAAGGTGATAGAGCGCGTAAGGCTAACTTGGTTGATTATGGCTGGCGCTTGCCTTCAGCAATGGATAATCGACCATTGAAGTTTGAAGAGTTTGAAAAGATTATGCGGCAAGCAGTGTTTATTTCTGCAACGCCATCTGAATACGAAAAAAATCATGAAGAGCAAGTGGTCGAGATGATTGCACGGCCGACTGGCTTAATTGATCCTGAAATTATCGTCAAACCTGCCGATACGCAAGTGGATGATTTATTGAGTGAAATTAAGCTGAGAACGGATATTGGTGAGCGTGTATTAGCCACAACACTGACCAAACGCATGGCAGAGGATTTAACCGATTACTTAAGCGATCACGGCATTAAAGTGCGTTACTTGCATAGCGACATTGATACCGTTGAACGGGTTGAGATTATTCGGGATTTGCGTTTGGGTGAGTTCGATGTTTTAGTCGGTATTAACTTGCTCCGTGAGGGTTTGGATATTCCAGAGGTTTCATTAGTCGCGGTGTTAGATGCCGATAAAGAAGGTTTTTTACGCTCAGAACGCTCATTGATTCAAACGGCAGGTCGTGCCGCGCGTAATTTAAACGGTAAAGTCATTTTTTATGCAAACCGCATTACTAAAAGTATGAAAGCCGCGATGGATGAAACCACGCGTAGACGCACGATTCAAACGGCGTTTAACTTGGAACATGGTATTACGCCTTAAGGGGTTTCTAAAAAGATCAAAGACATTATTGATGGTGTTTATGATATTGATGAAGGTAAGCGCGAGCGTAAAGCAGCGCAAGAACAAGCCAGCTATGAAAGCTTGAGCGTTAAACAACTGACGAAAGAATTTAAGCGTATTGAAAAAAATATGCACGATGCGGCTAAGAATTTAGAGTTTGAGAAAGCGGCAGAGCTTAGAGATCAACTGAAAACACTCAAAGCAAAGCTACTAGAATTAAGTTAATTAAAATCATATGGTTAAATATAAAAGTTAAAGTAAATTATGATAATAGTAGATTACATTGGCAGTTTTGCCGCCACCTGCACCACACTTGCTTTTATACCGCAGGCCATACAATCTTATCGCACACGTGATTTATCCGGCATTTCATTGCCAATGTATAGTATTTTTACTTTAGGCGTTGCGCTTTGGTTGGTGTATGGTTTACTCAAGCAAGATTGGCCCATTATCATTGCCAATGCCATAACCGTTGCACTTTCAGCAATGATTATGCTGCTTAAAATCATAGAAACGCTTAAAAATAAGCACAAGAACAAAAGCCAATTTTTGTAGTCTGTATTAGGGACGCTACTCAAGTTTTAAAATCAAAACGGAGAAACTGTTATGTATCGGACTAATCACATTCAATCAGCATTTGTTCTACTTTTGATGTTGTTCCTATCCGCTTGTTCACCAGATGTACCGACTGTTACGCCTAGCCAAGCATCTGATCTGTTGGCGCGCAAACAAGCGGTGATGATCGATGTGCGTGAACAGGCAGAATGGGATGAGCAACACATCGATGGCGCTATTTTTATTCCATTGAGCCAAGTTGAAAACCGCATGAGTGAACTGACTCAATATAAAAATAGCCCAATCATCATGCAATGCCGCAGTGGAAAGCGATCTAATGTTGTTGCGGGCAAATTGCTTAATGCTGGATTTACTAAGGTATATAACTTAGATGGCG
>JBFJJY010000321.1:0-2202 GCA_041612055.1 Methylophilaceae bacterium
CGGGATGTTCATCGGACTGCCTTAATCGAAGCGATTGCTTTATCAGAAGAGATGCAAGATTTTGTCAGTCGTGAATTGTTTGAAGACTTGTTAGAAGCTTGTGAAGAAGCCATTGATTGGCTAGAAACACAACATACGCTAATTAGCGATGTCTCGTTGCCTAATTATCTACAATCACAAATCGAATCCGCCGACTAAAAATTAACCAAGCGTTTTCTGATTAATAGCCGTAATCAATTAATTAAAACAAGAATGAATAAAGCCGCCTCTGCGGCTTTATTCATTCTCAAGCAAAACCATTCATACGCTGTTATTTGGCTTAAAGGACCTCACTACTTGACAAAAATTCCATAAACGATAATAATTCTCAATATCGTTCCTATTTATGGAGTTATGAATTGTACGTTTGTATTTGTAATGCAGTGTCTGAGCGTGAAGTCAATGCAGCAATTGACGCAGGGGCAACAACAATTAAAGCGCTTAATCGTCAATTGGGTATTGGCGCGGAGTGCGGTGCCTGTGTTGGCTGCGCAAAAGCTTGTTTAGCTAAAAAACAAACACATCAGACAACATTGCCTGCCAACGTATTTTCCATCACTAAACAGGAAGCCGCTTAAGCTATTTTTAGCCACCTCGTGCAAAATGCACATCCCCTTGCTACTCAATATTAATCAATCAGCCACAAAAACAAACCAACACACTCAGCATGCTCAGTCTGATAACTCTGTGTTAAAATCCTGCCTTAATTTTAAGTTACCTTCATTTTTTACAACAGGAATCTAACATGTTCATTTCAAATGCGTATGCAGCTGCGGCCGCCCCAAGTAGCGATTTATTAAGCCTTGCTCCAATGTTGATTATTTTTGTTTTGTTTTACTTTATGTTGATTCGCCCTCAAATGAAGCAAGCAAAAGAACATAAAAACATGGTTGCCGCATTAAAAGTTGGTGATGAAGTCGCAACAACTGGTGGCGTTTTGGGTAGAGTAACCAAAGTAAGCGATCATTTTGTTGGAATTGAAATTGCTGCAAATACGGTCATTACTGTACAAAAGCATGCCGTACAAACATTGCTACCACCTGGCACCATAAAATCAGCCTAAACATAGCGAGCAACTACTCTTCAATTTAAAAGCATTAAGCGAGCCTCAACATGAACCGCTATCCTACGTGGAAATATATTTTAATTGCCGCATCCATCATTATTGGGTTGCTATACACCATTCCTAACTTATATGGTGAATCACCCGCGGTACAAATCAGCCCCGCCAGAGCGTCACTAAAAGCAGATCAAGAACTACTTGGGAAAGTTGAGGCTGCATTAGAATTAGCAGGCATCCCTTTTGATGGCATTTATTTAGACGCTTCTGGCGTCAAAGTACGTTTCAGCAATCCAGAGCAACAGTTAAAAGCCAAAGATAGACTGATTGAAAATTTGGGAAAAGACTATACGATAGCCCTTAATTTACTTTCACAAACACCTGATTGGCTATTAGCGATTGGTGCAAAACCTATGTATTTGGGTTTGGATTTACGTGGTGGTGTGCACTTCTTGCTGCAAGTGGATATGCAAGCAGCACTAACAAAGTCGGTAGAAAGCACGGTTGGTGATTTTCGGACTGCGTTACGTACCGAAAAAGTGAATTACACAGGCGTATCCCGTGAAAATCTCGAAGTAGAAGTCAGCTTTGAAAATGATGCAGAACGAGAAAAAGCACGCCGACTATTAGCGACCACTTATCCAGATCTTACTTACAGCACTAGCGGTAGCGGATCAGACCTCAAGCTTAAAGCCGTACCTAGTGAGCAAGCAAAAAAACAAATCCAAGAATTTGCACTTAAACAAAACTTGTTAACACTACATAACCGTATCAATGAGCTTGGTGTAGCAGAGCCTATTGTGCAGCAACAAGGCTTTGACCGTATTGTGGTGCAATTGCCAGGTGTGCAAGACACGGCAAAAGCTAAAGAAATATTAGGTCGCACTGCTGCGCTTGAAGTACGTATGGTGAGTGCGCATGGCACACGTAGCGACGCAAGAGATTTTGAGCCGAATAAGATAGAAGATGCATTGAAAGGCATTATACCTGCAGGCAGCGAGTTACTTTACTCAAGAATTGAAGAACCGCTACTGGTTTCTAAAAGCATCGTTTTTTCTGGTGAAAATTTAGTATCTGCAAGCCCAAAACCAAGCCAGCAAGGC
>JBFJJY010000322.1:0-2195 GCA_041612055.1 Methylophilaceae bacterium
GATGGATGTTAAAGATGATGAAATTAGCAATTTTAATCCGTTGTTGACGATTACTGGATGCCAACACGAGACGCAATATAGTCGACTTTTTCGTTCTTAAATTTTGGTTTTAAATTAACTGGTTTTAAATTAATTAAATGAGATATAAATGACAACAGCCGTATTAAAGAAAACTGCAGCGGAAGCTGCTAGGCATAAAGAACCTTTGCGCGTTGGAATAGGCGGCCCAGTTGGTTCAGGGAAAACAGCATTAACGTTGGCGCTTTGTAAGCGCTTGCGAGAAACCTATAACCTAGCCGTGGTGACCAATGATATTTACACCAAAGAAGATGCGCAATTTTTAACCAAGAATGAAGCGCTGACACCTGATCGCATCATTGGCGTAGAAACAGGTGGTTGCCCACATACCGCGATTCGTGAAGATGCTTCAATGAATTTGGAGGCGGTTGCACAATTAAGCGCGCGTTTTGAGCCATTGGATATTATCTTTATTGAAAGTGGTGGTGATAACTTGGCCGCCACATTCAGCCCAGAGCTTTCAGATTTAACTATCTATGTGATTGATGTTTCTGCTGGTGAGAAAATTCCGCGCAAAGGTGGGCCAGGCATTACCAAATCAGATTTACTGGTGATTAATAAAATTGATTTAGCGCCGATGGTTGGTGCTTCTTTAGCAGTAATGGATACCGACGCTAAACGCATGCGCGGTGAGCGCCCATTTATTTTTAGTAACTTAAAAGTAAATCAAGGTTTGGAAGAAATCGTACAATTTATTGAAAAACAAGGGTTAATGCTTTAAGGAGTCGATATGAAAAAACAACTCATTGGTGGTATTTTATTATTGCTATTTTCAACACTTACACTAGCGCATCCTGGGCATGGGTTATCCAGTGCTTATGCTGGATTTATGCATCCGTTTATGGGATGGGATCATTTATTAATGATGCTAGCAGTTGGTGTTTGGGCGTCTAGATTAACGGGTAATTTGCATTGGCAGTTACCGCTTACCTTTGTTAGCTTTATGGCAATCGGCGCTGGAGTTGGCTTTTTAGGCTTACGTTTGGTTGGGATGGAAACAGCGATTGCCTCTAGCGTAATCGCAATGGGTATACTGCTTGTCATTAATTTACGTTTATCTTCACAAGTGAGAGTGGCCATTATTGCGAGCTTTGCTTTGTTTCATGGATTAGCACACGGCGTAGAGTTAGACAGCACGCAGAATAACAGTGCTTTGCTAGGCATACTATTAGCAACACTCATTTTACATGGCATCGGCTATATTGCTGGTTTGCAGCAGTATCAAATCAGACGTTGGCTTGATTTAGGTTTGGCGCTGGTGATGATGCTAACAGGCAGTTTATTATTAGTTAATTAATGATTATTAAAATCTAGTGTAAAGCGCACTAGGTTAGTTAATTGGCAACTCACAGCGGTACAGTTATTGCTTGCTATACTTTTTAATTTTAATACATGCAATGGAACGTTGAGTTGACAACCGATCATTTGAGCTTGCCAGCAGGAAATGCAACACAAAAAATAGTTAAGATTCGCCGCGACTACAATACTTGGGTTGCCAACGAATCAATTGAAGACTATGCCCTGCGGTTTACCCCAAGGTCATTTCGTAAGTGGTCTATTTTTCGTGTATCGAACACTGCATTAAGTGCAATTTCCTTTTTGGTATTAGAAGCCATTGGCGGTACTATTGCGGTTAATTATGGCATTACCAACGCATTATGGGCGATATTGGCTGTTGGTGTGATTATCTTTTTCACTGCGTTGCCGATTAGCTTCTACGCCGCCAAATATGGCTTAGACATGGATTTACTCACGCGCGGATCAAGTTTTGGTTATATTGGCTCCACCATTTCCTCGTTTATTTACGCCTCCTTTACCTTTATCTTATTTGCGCTAGAAGCAGCCATTATGGCGTATGCCCTTGAGCTATATTTTAATCTGCCGCTCTATATTGGTTATCTAGTTAGTGCCTTGGTTGTCATCCCTTTTGTTATCCACGGCGTGACCTTAATTAACCGAATCCAAATGTTTACCCAGCCCATTTGGTTGATTTTAATGAGCTTGCCATTTATTGCAGTGCTCTATCAGGACCCGCTGGTAGTTTCTCGCATGCTGACTTTCTCAGGTCTTTCAGGTGGCACCGAAGGATTTAATTTGCTCATGTTTGGTGCAGCAAC
>JBFJJY010000323.1:0-2192 GCA_041612055.1 Methylophilaceae bacterium
AATGGTCTCTTTTGTCATGTGGTTTACGGTCATTTGCTGCTGTGCAAATTGTTGAGGCAATTGCATATGCGCAGCCCATTTTTGAGGATGTTGCAGCAAGGATGCTAGTCGTTGCCGTAATATGGTGGCATCATCAATTGGGACGATTAATTCACGAGGTAACACTTCATTGGCAACAGGCACATCGGTGGATAATACATTCACACCGCACATCAGCGCCTCATTCAACACATAAGAAAACCCTTCACGCCGAGAGGAAATCACAACCCCATCAACACCGCGCATGATTGCGGTTGGGTTATTGTGATGCCCAATCAAACGCACAGCTGTATCGCGTTTTAACAGGGCAATCCTTGCCTCTAATGATTTGCGCTCTGGGCCTTCACCCACGATGACTAAACTAACCGCCAATCCATCAATCGCCTCTAATAAAACATCAAATCCTTTTGCCGCAACTAAACGACCCACTGCACACAATACAGGTTTATCTGCTGGTAATTGATAGTGACTCTTCACTTCTATTACAGCTGGTGCCGGCGTATTAATGCCGTTATAAATCACTTCAGCGCCTGCATGATTGATTTGACTGGCCAAATAGCGGCTGACACAAATAACCTGATTAAATCGATTAAATACACGGTACCGATTTTTTATATTATGTAATGTAGCCACTGTCGGCGTGCTGATTAACCATTGAATCGCCGCCAACATACTAGCCGCTTTATTGGCTTGGGCATGAATCACATCGAAATGATATTGACGTAAACAGCGATAGAGCTGATAAAGCAACCAAGGATGATAGCGGCTCAACTGCATATTTAGACTAATGCGCTCTACCTCGGGTGCTAAGGTGTCCACGAATGCCGCATCACCAATCACCAGCACGCGATGCCCTTGTGCCACCAAACACTGCGTTAACTCTCGCACATGTTTTTCCAAACCACCATTGCCTTGGCTGGCAATGATTTGTCCAATAAACATGACTAATGCGCGCCTCGTTGACGTGATTGAGCAAGCTCTTGGTAAACATCCATGGTTTTTTGCAGCATATTATCTAAACTAAAATCTTGATTTTTTGCAACGACTGGCGGCTGATGTAACCAACGCAATGTTAAGGTCGCAGCTTCTGCCACATTACCGATATCAATGCGGCCCTCTGGCAATAACGCAGCCAATTGCTCACTGACACCTCCATGTGCATAACCAATCACTGGCACACCTAAACTCAACGCTTCAATAGTGGTGCGTCCAAAAGCCTCGGGTTCCAATGACAATGAGTAGACAATTGTAGAAATTGCCATAATCTCTCGCAAATCATCCCGATGACCAACGAATGTTATTTGCTCACTCACACCCAGGCTTTGCATCTTTTTCTTCAGTTGTTTAAGAAATTGCGTTTTGCCTTTTTTAGTTTCGCCTACAATGAGGGCATGAATATTCGCCTTATGTTTTTTTAATTGCGCGACTAAATCAATAAAATCTGCTTGCCCTTTCCACTTGGTGACTCTTGCTGGCAAAAGCAAAATGCGTTTATCTTTTGTTTGTGGATAAGCGTGATACCACTCTTTAAGCCAAGCTTTATCAGGCTGATATCCATAAGGAAAATCATTGGCATCGACGCCGCGATAAACCAATCTTAACTGCTCTGGTTTGACCTTATATTGGCTAGTGACATACTCGCGTATCATCTCTGAAATCACAATCACCCGCTCACCTTTGGTCATGACTTCACTATAAGGACTAACCGAATAGGGTCCATGCACCGTCGTTACAAATGCAGGGCGTGTTTTTGGGCTCATTTCTTTCCAAGCAAGATAAGCAATCCAAGCAGGAAACCGTGATCGCACATGCACAATATCCACTTGTTCTTTTTCTAGAAATTTGCGTAATTGACGTACAAGTTTTAGCGTCAATAATGATTTTTTACCGATTGGCCAAGCATGATGTTCACTGCCTTGTTTTTCCAACAAACTGACCATACGCCCACCAGCAGAAATCACAATTGACCGATGTCCTTGAGCAGACAAGTAAGCGCCCACTTCCAATGTACCACGCTCCACACCACCAGAATCTAATGCAGGCAATATCTGCAGCACGGTTAAAGAAGCCGCCATTGACTTACACTTCAAGCGCTGTTTCAAATACAGGTTGATTCGATTCGCTTGTCTGTATCCAAGATTGCAATATCCACC
>JBFJJY010000324.1:0-2165 GCA_041612055.1 Methylophilaceae bacterium
AAAAGGCGCTGGAAAATCAATGCAAATCCTAACCTTACTTTAGTTGAAGATGTGCCTTTACGCATCTTAAAACACTTTGAAGCAGAACAAGAATGGGTATTAGAGCCAGGGGACATGCTGTATTTACCTCCGAATATTGCCCATCATGGCGTATCAGAAGATGATGATTGCATGACCTACTCTATTGGATTTAGAGTGCCGAAAGCGCAGGAATTAATTCAAGGATTTCTCGATCATTTGCAGGATTTGATTCAAGTTGACGGCTTATATGAAGATGCCGATTTGAGTTTACAGCAACATCCTGCAGCCATTAGCGACGCTATGATAGAAAAAGTCGAGCGGATGTTACAAAAAATCACTTGGGATAAAGCCACTGTCAGTGACTTTCTTGGTCGCTATCTAACCGAACCAAAGCCTGATGTACTATTTGAGCCATCACTTGATGAAATGGCGATGGATGAAATCGCTCAACTGCTTGCAGAGCAAGCTTTATGGCTAGATTTGAAATCACAGTTACTATTCCATCATGATTGTTTTTATATCAATGGTGAACCATTAGCCATACCAACTGACATACAAGAGCAGGTGCGTGAATTAGCAGACAAGCGCTTTTTAAATACTGCTTTGTTAGATAAAGCACAGCGATTAACATTAGCAAAGACTTTACATAGCGCATTGATGGCAGGCTATCTGCATATTGAATAGGTAAAAAATATGAGCGAACTTGAATTGCCGCAAAATACTATTTTACTGGGTGAGCGTGAATATGCTAACGCGCTGGACATTGTAATTGCAACAGCACAACGACAACTACTCATCTTCGATCAAGATTGCTCAACTGGCGATTTTGCCAGTTTGAAACGCTTTGACTTAATCCATGATTTTTTAAATAAAAGCGAACTCAACAAACTCACTATCGTTTTACAACAGACTGATTTCTTCATGTCGCAATGCCCACGACTTTATGGATTGTTAGCGTCGTTTGATCACAAAATATCGATTTATGAAACCAACGACAATGCCAAAATAGCCAAAGACTGCTTTATTTTGGCCGATGATTCTGGCTATATTAGACGCTTTCATATTGATCAAGCACGCTTTAAATACGCACTGGATGATGCAGAAACAACAGCCAGCTTAACAAGCCGGTTTAATGAATTACTACAAGAGACCTCAGTCACCATCTCTGCGACAAAACTAGGGCTATGATGAAGCATCTAAAAACCGCATTCTGTTTAATGTACCTGATTTCATTCAGCTTTTTCGTCTATGCAGAGCAAGAGTTTAAAATCATCACGCTACAGCATCAATTTGCCGAAAATTTACTGCCCATCGTCTCGCCCATGGTTGGCGCTGATGGCACAGCAACTGGAATGCATAATCAACTGATTTTGCGCGCCTCTCCAGAGCGCATGCGTGAAATTGAAGCGGTTGTGCAGCAATTAGACATCACCAGAGTCAATCGGCGCATCACCATCAAAGCCAACAATAACAGTCAATCACAAATCAATCGCACCGACGCCAGAGGTAAGGTGAACATTGACAATATTACAATCGGCAATGATAGAAGAGCGTCTGCCAATAGCGGCAATATTATTGTTGAGCGCAACCGTTATAAAACGCAAAACAATAGTAGCCAATTTTTGAATGTATTAGACGGAGAGCAAGCGTTTATTCAAACAGGACAAATTGTGCCTTTTACACAAGAGTGGATGACCATGACCAGACGTTATGTTCAGATTGACCGTACAATTGATTGGCGTGAAATAACAACTGGATTTGCTGTTAGACCTCGTGCGATTGGTACCCAGGTTGAGTTAGAAATTACGCCACGTATAGCCAGCCTTAACAATCAAGGCATGATAGATTTTGAAGCGCTTTCAACCACATTGCGCGTGTCCCTTAATGAATGGGTTGATATTGGTGCCACCATGCAAAACCACGATGACGTTAGTCGCAAGATTTTATCCAGATACAGCCGTTCTTCGTCCCAAGATTCAAGCCTAATGATTAAGGTAGATTAACCCTCGTTTTGTAACAATTTATTACAAAATAAATCGGAACTTTCCAGCAAAATTCGCTTGAATTACTGATAGAATCGCGCTAATCGCCTTGTGAATTATTTTACCAGTCGAGGTTTAATCAAATTGATGTGTTTTTTATAC
>JBFJJY010000325.1:0-2162 GCA_041612055.1 Methylophilaceae bacterium
AGTGTTGTCGGCTACTTCTAGCCTTGACTGCATTTGAATCATGAAATAATCTCCAACTTAATCCGTATTTACCAAAACAGCCGCCAAAAATTGGTTCGGCCTATTGACCACGGTCAGTATTGGGGCGCTTGCTTTAGTGCAGTATTGTTAACAACAATGCACGAGCGCCGAAAAGTCCAACATTATATACTTCATTTACACTCCCTAGCAAGTAGAAAATGCAAATTATTACTACATTTCTAAAAAGGCTTAAACTGCCTTTTTAGCAACTTTCGTTACCACCCAAGACTTATGCTTAGATAGTGGACGACCCTCAGTAATGGTTACGAGATCGCCTTCTTTACACTCATTTGTTTCATCGTGTGCGTGAAATTTCTTTGACTTAGATATCACTTTACCAATTAATGGATGCTTAACTTTACGCTCCACTAACACAGTGACTGTTTTATCCATTTTGTCACTTACGACACGACCGCTTAATGAACGAGCAACTTTTACTTGTGTTTCTGTCATCATCAATCCTTTTAGGCCTTAGCTTTTTCAGCTAGTACAGTCTTAATACGCGCAATATTGCGTCGTGTTTTTAAAATTTGATCTGGCTTATTAAGTTGCTGCGTTGCTGCTTGCATGCGCAATGAAAATTGTGCGCGACGCAGCTCGATTAACTCATTATTTAGCTCGTCAACATTCTTACTTCTTAAATCCGTAGCTTTCATCATCTTTTCCTTAACCACCAAGCTGACGTGTCATGAACACTGTTTCAATTGGCAACTTTGCTGCTGCCAATTTAAACGCTTCACGTGCTAGCTCTTCGCTGACGCCGTCCATCTCATATAACATTTTGCCTGGCTTAATTTGCGCGATGTAAAATTCAACACTACCTTTACCTTTACCCATACGCACTTCTGCTGGCTTTTTAGAAATTGGTTGATCTGGGAAAATACGAATCCATACGCGACCACCACGCTTGATATGACGCGTCATTACACGACGCGCTGCTTCAATTTGGCGTGCAGTAATACGACCACGGCCGATTGCTTTTAATCCAAAATCACCAAAACTTACTTTATTACCTGTTGTTGCAATGCCTTTATTTCGGCCTTTTTGCATCTTACGGAATTTTTGTCTAGACGGTTGTAGCATCTTTAACCCTCGGCTTTCTTACTTTTTTTTCTGACTCAGTATCGACAGAATCAACTGTAGTTTGTGCGTTGTCTGCAAAAACCTCACCTTTAAATACCCACACTTTAATACCAATAATACCGTACGTTGTTAACGCCTCAGCAACACCGTAATCAATATCAGCACGCAAAGTATGAAGTGGAACGCGTCCTTCGCGATACCATTCAGTACGCGCAATCTCAATACCGTTCAAACGGCCAGAGCTCATAATCTTGATCCCTTTAGCACCAAGACGCATCGCATTTTGCATCGCACGTTTCATCGCACGACGGAACATCACGCGTTTTTCCAATTGCTGTGCAATACTTTGTGCAATGAGCGTTGCATCAAGCTCAGGCTTGCGCACTTCTTCAATATTTAAATGCACAGGTACGTCCATCATACCTTGCAATGTTGCTCGTAAAGACTCAATGTCTTCGCCTTTTTTACCGATCACAACACCTGGACGAGCACTATGAATAGTAATTTTTGCGTTTTTAGCAGGACGCTCAATTACTACTTTACTGACCGCTGCGTTAACCAACTTCTTCGTTAAAAAGTCACGCACCTTGATGTCATTTTGCAACATTTCTGGAAACTGTTTAGAGTTTGCATACCATTTAGATTGCCAGTTTTTTGTAACGGCTAAACGGAAACCGGTTGGATGTATTTTTTGTCCCATACTTACGCCTTTGTATCGCCGACTGTCACATGAATGTGGCAGGTTGGTTTAATGATACGCCCAGCACGACCTTTGGCGCGAGCGCGGATTCTTTTTAACACAATGCCTTTATCAACATAAATTGAAGTAACCTTCAACTCATCGATATCTGCTCCGTTATTATGTTCTGCGTTAGCAATAGCCGACTCAACCACTTTTTTAATAATTTCTGCACCTTTTTTAGGTGTGAAATTTAAAATATTAAGCGCATGATCTACTTTTTTACCACGCACGAGGTCAGCGACTAGTCTCGCTTTTTGCGGAGAGATGTGCACACCTC
>JBFJJY010000326.1:0-2132 GCA_041612055.1 Methylophilaceae bacterium
ACTTCGGCAATGCTAATCACACGCCATTGCTCAGTTGTCACCGCATTACTGCTTACCACCCATAAAGCATAAACCTGCGGTACAGCGCTAAAATCAGCCGACACATTAATAATGGTATGTTCGCCAGCACTATTGATTATGGCGCGACTTTCAATGCTGCCATCTGGAAGCACGCAGCTGATCGTATAGCTTTGCCCTACATCCAAAGTAATAGATGCATCAATTGTTAGTTGATCAACCGTTGCTGCGACTAAGCGCCCACCTAAACGTGCGCCAACACGATCACTATCATGCGTTGCAATGACGTCACCAGGCGCAAGATAAACTGAATCAAAGGCCGCTTGAAATACAACAGTTTCCGTTTCGTTTTGTTCGGTGTATAAAAGCCATTTACCCATGCGATGCGCTTGTCCGCGCGATGTGCAACCAATGGCGATGATTTCAGTTTGCACCACCCCATACCGCGTAATACCAACCGCATCTTCTACATATTCAATTTTTTGATTGTATGCATCAAGTGGATCATTCCAAGAAACCAGCGCCACGGTATGGCGCACACTGCCACTACTGCCGCTGTAACTAAATGCGCCATCTCTACTGTTGGCTTTATTAAATAATTTGCTAGCGTCTTTTGGTGCATCCTGTGAAGCGGTAACACCGCCTGCCATCCAGTAAGACATGCCTCGGAAAATACTGGCAATATTAGCAATGACGGTATAAGCCTCTTGTTGTGTTTGCAAATATAAACTGCAAGTAAAGCGCGGCTCTTGGCCACCAAATCCATCATCGACTAATTCATCACAATATTGCGCAATCTCATAGAGCGCCCACTTATCTATTAGCGATTCATCAACAAACCTACCAAGACCATAACGCCCATTAGCAATAATGTCGTAAAAGGCCCACGCTGGATTGTCGCTCCAAGCAGTCAAAAAATTACCATCCCACGCACCATCGTAAACGCGAGTTAATGGGTTATAGTTGCTTGGCACCTTTGCTAGCACCCCTTTTGCTTCATAACCCCGAACGGGAATATTGGCAAATTGCTTGGCGTCAATTTTTAAACCTTGCAAGGCACTGTTTGGATAACTTAGTTTTACATCAACAATTTCTGAGTAACTATCCCAAAATGTCTTGTTTTGCAGTGCTTGCGTATTACTATCTGCCGTGATGCGATTAACTCGAATATCCCAAGGACCAGGCGCAGGTAAATCTATACGATAAGCACGCTGATATTTACTGCTAGCTTTGCCTGATATTGTGTCGATGCTATCAGGGAAATAACCTTGTGCAGATGAGATTGAAACACTGCCGCCATACCCAATACCAACCAAACCGCCGCGTGAACCATTTATTTTTTGAATTCTAAATTCATACTGACCAGAAGCCAAATTGACATTAAAAGACTTTGTTCCAGAAGGCGGCGTAGCAACATTTCCGCCAATTGAAAAAAATGAATAATATTGTGAAGTATTTGCAATACTGCCCTGACCAGAAAAACTATAGGCTTGATAATCAATCCAAGTAACATCGCCAACTGCACGATACTGCAGCATCACTGTGGCCGTTTGGTTTGAGGTCACATTAACATTTTCGCCCTGCCATGTAGTGTTGATAATAAAAGCCGCTGCATCAACTGTATTGCTAGCCTGACCGCCAGCGTAAACAAAACCCTCTTCCTTATATATTTTTCTAAGTTCATGCGGTACAAAACCACCGCCGTTGTTTTGCACGTCAATTGATAATTGAACAGTAGTGCCGTTAATATCGCCGTTAGTCGTATTTTGTGAAGATAGTGCTGGAATGCTCACCGTCACACGCACAGCGCTGGTGTTTGTGTTGCTAATGGTGCGAGTCACAGGGCTTGATTGTAGTATCTCAACACCAACAGCAGACTCCGCTTCGCTGCCATCAAAGCCAACTAATGGCAATTGATTTTGGGTACCTACGCGCTCTTGCCACTCAACATCGCTAAAATTAAATGTTCCATCTGCATTTTGCAAAGGGGTATCATCTAAATAAATAGATTTCATGCCATCAACTAAACCAACAATTTCGCCCTCTGCAATCAAGTCAATGATTTTGGCATACTGAATTGACTGCAAACTATCTGGTGCTTCGACCGCAACGCG
>JBFJJY010000327.1:0-2127 GCA_041612055.1 Methylophilaceae bacterium
TTAGAGGTTAAGACATGGCAAAAACATGTATGACAGAGCGTGAGATTAAGCGACGCGCTACCGTAAAAAAATTCGCTGCTAAACGTGCTGCGTTAACAACCATTATTAACGATCAAAGCGTTAGTGTTGAAGAGCAACGTGAAGCGCGCTTGAAATTGCAAGCTTTACCACGTAATTCTAGCCCTGTGCGTTTACGTAATCGTTGTGCGCTTACTGGACGTCCTCGTGGCGTGTTTAGTAAATTTGGAATTGGACGTAGTAAATTGCGTGACTTGATGATGGCTGGCAAAGTGCCGGGCGTTACTAAGGCTAGCTGGTAAATAAGGAACAGATCTATGAGTATGAGTGATCCAATTGCCGACATGTTAACGCGTATTCGCAATGCGCAAAGCGTTAATAAGATATCGGTATCAATGCCAGCATCTAAATTAAAAGGTGCTATAGCGAGTGTGCTAAAGGATGAAGGCTACATTGAAAATTATTCAGTGGAGCCAAACAATGGTAAGCCATTGTTGAATATTGGTCTTAAGTATTATGCTGGCCGCCCTGTGATTGAAAAAATCGAGCGTGTTAGTAAACCTGGTTTGCGTGTATATAACAGCGGACAGAATATACCTAAGGTAATGAATGGTCTTGGTGTGACAATTGTGTCTACATCCAAGGGTGTAATGACAGATCGTAAAGCGCAAGCTGCCGGCATCGGTGGTGAGTTGCTTTGCATAGTGGCTTAAGGAGAAGCAGATGTCACGTGTTGCTAAAAATCCAGTAGTCATTCCTGCTAAGGTTGAAGTGGTGTTAAGTGCAAATAGTATTGCTGTTAGCGGACCTTTAGGAAAACTGTCCCACCCACTAACAAGTGCGGTTAATTTAAACCGAGAAGGTGAAACGATTACGTTCACCGCTGCTAATGACGATGCCCATGCACGTGCAATGTCAGGAACGTTACGTTCTTTAGTTGCTAATATGGTGCGCGGCGTGTCAGAAGGTTTTACGCGTAAATTGACTTTAGTTGGCGTTGGTTATAAAGCGCAAGCGCAAGGTCAAATGCTGAATTTGGAATTGGGTTATTCACACCCAATCAACCATAAGATGCCTGATGGCGTCACTGTAAAAACAGCGACACCAACGGAAATTGAATTAACAGGTGCTGATAAACAAGTTGTCGGTCAAGTGGCTGCACAAATTCGTGCATATCGTGAGCCCGAGCCTTACAAAGGCAAAGGTGTTCGTTATTCTGATGAAGTTGTCCAGATTAAAGAATCTAAGAAAAAATAGCAGTAATTTAGGAAATAAAGGCTAAATATGACTACAGTAAATAATCGCTTGCGCCGTGCACGTAAAACCCGTGCCATTATTGCCGGGCAATCTGTAACGCGCTTAAGTGTGCATCGTACAAACTTACATATCTATGCGCAAATTGTTGATGCATCAGGTGAGAAAGTGCTTGCAAGTGCTTCTACAGCAGAGGCAGAAGTGCGTAAAGAAGTGAAGAATGGTGGTAACGTTAAAGCGGCTGCTGTTATTGGTAAGCGTATTGCCGAAAAAGCAAAAAAAGCAGGTATTACTACAGTAGCTTTTGATCGTTCAGGCAATAAATATCATGGTCGCATTCAAGCGTTAGCAGAAGCTGCGCGTGAAAATGGTCTGTCATTTTAATAAGCGAGAATAGATTATGGCTAAAGGTTTTGAGCAACAAGCACAGCAAACAGATGGTTTGCGTGAAAAAATGATTACTGTTAACCGTGTTAGTAAAACGGTTAAGGGTGGACGTATTATGAGCTTTGCTGCACTCAGCGTTGTCGGTGATGGCGATGGTGGTGTTGGTATGGGTAAAGGTAAAGCACGTGAAGTGCCAACTGCCGTACAAAAGGCAATGGATGAAGCACGTCGTGAAATGGTTAAAGTAAGCTTAAATAATGGCACGCTACATCACACAGTAGTAGGTCGTTTCGGTGCAGCTAAAGTGTTGATTCAGCCAGCACCTGAAGGTACAGGTATTATTGCTGGTGGTGCGATGCGTGCGATTTTTGAAGTGATGGGTATTACCAACGTAACTGCAAAATGCATTGGTTCTGCTAACCCATATAATGTTGTTCGCGCCACGTTAAATGGTTTAGAAGCAATGAA
>JBFJJY010000328.1:0-2122 GCA_041612055.1 Methylophilaceae bacterium
AGAAAATCGCATTCAAGCTGTTCATGGCATGGCGCGTAAATATCGTATACGTCCTGATGAACTGCCCGAGTTGCTGACTAGTTGGCAAGCAAGAATGGCTGAGTTGGAGTCATTCGCCAATGACGGAGACCTTGCTAAACAAGTAGCCGCTGCCTTGGCCACATATAGTCAATCGGCTCAAGCCTTAAGTGCCGCGCGTCAGCAAGCTGCGCAGGATTTAAGTACAAAAATCAGTGCAGAAATGCAGCGTTTATCACTCAGCGGGGGTCAGTTTCAAGTCGCTTTGGAACCATGTGAACAATCGGCGAATGGCTTAGAGCAAGTGGCTTTTTTAGTCGCTGGTCACGCAGGCGTAGAACCGCGCCCTTTGAATAAAGTCGCATCAGGCGGAGAATTATCACGTATCAGCTTGGCACTGCACGTCACTACCGCCGCTCAAGGCAGCGTGCCATGCATGATATTCGATGAAGTCGATGTCGGCATTGGTGGCGGCGTAGCAGAAGTGGTTGGCAAGCTACTCAAACAACTGGGCGAGAATCGTCAAGTTTTAGTCATTACCCACTTAGCCCAAGTCGCCGCACAAGCCGCACAGCACTTACAAGTGAGCAAAACGCAAAGCAATGGTACAACATTGAGCCATATTCAGCGTTTAAGTGATGATGAGCGGATTGAAGAGATTGCTAGGATGTCGGGTGGTTTGGAAATTACCGATGCTACACGAAGTCATGCGAAAGAGATGCTAAATTTGTAAACAGATGACTCATGGCATATTAACTCTTCATCTTGCGAATGTGGTTGGCACGCTTGTCATGGCATTCATCAGCCAGTTTGCGAGCTAAAGCTATCAGATCTGTGATTGTTGGTGCATCGTGCATCAGAGAAAATGGGCGGCTTTGAATGATTCCTTTTGGATTAAGCCGAGTTGGATTGAAAGTGTATTCAGAGTGAGCCAGAGCTTTGTTACGTAGATTCCTGCAATGTTCGTGAAGCTCATACTCTGTGGTATTCAGTGGCAAAAAATCTTCGATTTTTAGTTGTGATATGGCAGAGGAATCCATGTGCTTCTCATTTTGTGAGAAAGGACGGCAGTAGCATATTATTGCTGCTAACAACAACGCCTCGTGTGCGAGTTCACTTGACAAATGCCTCATAGCCTCTTCAGCATAAGTGATTGATTTCTCAAAGTCGAAAACGGCTATAGATAAGCGATTGAAAACCTTCTCTGTAGTCAATTGAACTCCCATGCTAAGATTTAATACTTAGGCTTAATAAAACTTATTTTTTCTCCAACCTATCTTCCAACTCACCAATATAAGCCGACAAAGTTCTTCCTGTTTCTTCTACCTTGTTATTAACTGAACTTTCGATTTCAGCTAGCCGTGCTTCTACCTTTTGATGTACTTCGCTGTTTTGTGTATTCAGTTTTTGCAACTCGGTCTCTAAATATGTACGCAACTCAGTAAAGCGTGAGGCTTCTGCTTTATCTGCCAATTCACGCTGTGCGGCTAATTCACTATTGAGGCGTTTTCGCAAAAGGATGGTTGATGACTGCATATACACGACAAAACTGAGAAAGAGCAGGGCGAGTATGCCTGTTACCGACAATAAAATGAGTCCAAGCGGCGCATCCATGCTGGTGAACAGCAGCGATAGTGGGATTGGGGTAATAATGGCGGTCCAATTCAGTGCGGCGAAAATAACCAATGCAACTAGAATAATCAGTAAGATAACGTTTAAAAATTTCATATTTTCCTCATTCTTTTGTGTGCAGTTATTGAACCAATTGAGCAGCTTCAATGGCTACTTTATAAAGTCTGGCTTGTTGAGGTTCACTAATACGAACACCAACACCAACTTGGCCGCGTCTGCCTGGCTCAATGACTCCTCTGATTGGCATTGGATTGCTTTGCGATACTGCACGTCCAGTTTGTGGGTCGTATCGAATAACGCGCACCTGAACATTTTGAATGGCAACAGCGGCATCATTTTGCACGACGGCAAATAGATTGCCTCGATTATCAGCGACTACACCAGACTGCAAATACTTATTAGGGTTGCGAGGAAAATCAAGGCGCATGGCGCGGGCCGTTGCCTCTTTTCCAATCTCTGAGTTTGAGCTGGC
>JBFJJY010000329.1:0-2108 GCA_041612055.1 Methylophilaceae bacterium
GACATTTGGCAAAAGCAATGCTTGAAGTTGACGATTTATCTTCATCATATACCCATCCCTGATACAAATTAAGACATTTATCAGATTCCACACAAAAAAATTTAGTTTTAGTAAACTTAGATTTTTCTGAAAATAAGTTAGGTTAACATTGGGCTATTGACAAGAATTAGCGCATTCCTGGCAATTTACCACCCATTAGACCACCCATGCCTCGCATGAGTTTCCCCATTCCACCTTTACTAAACATTTTCATCATTTTCTGTGTTTCTTCAAACTGTTTGAGCAAGCGATTCACTTCTTGCACTTGTACGCCACTACCAGCAGCGATGCGCTTTTTACGGGTGGCTTTAATCAGTTCAGGCTTGCGTCGTTCTAAAGGCGTCATGCTATTGATAATGCCCTCAATACGGCGTAAAGACTTTTCAGCATCATCACTGCTAACCTTAGATGCCATCTCAGCTACTTGTGCCGGCATCTTATCCATCAGCGCACTCATGCCACCCATTTTGCGCATTTGTACCATTTGCGATTTAAAGTCTTCTAAATCAAACTTGCTGCCTGATTTAATTTTATCCGCAACTTTTTTTGCTTCTGCTACATCGACATTCTTATGCGCTTGCTCAATCAAGCCTAATACATCACCCATGCCTAATATACGGCCTGCCATACGGTCTGGGTGGAATGCTTCTAAACCATCTACTTTCTCACTCACGCCGATAAACTTAATCGGTTGACCTGTAACGTGACGTACTGAAAGCGCAGCACCGCCACGCGCATCACCATCTAGCTTAGTGAGCACAACGCCTGTCAATGACAGGGTTTCACCAAACGCTTTTGCCGTATTGACCGCATCTTGACCCTGCATGGCATCCACTACAAACAAAGTCTCTGCTGGTTTTAGTTGCGAGTGCAAGGCTTTAATTTCCGCCATCATGGCTTCATCAATACCTAGGCGCCCAGCCGTATCAAAAATCACCACATCATAATAATTAGCTTTGGCGTACGCCATTGTTTTCTCAGCAATTTCTGCCGGCTTTTGCTCAATATTGCTATCAAAACAATCAACCTCTAATTGTTTAGCTAAGGTTTGTAACTGTGTAATAGCAGCAGGACGATAAACGTCTGCACTAGCCAGCAATACTTTTTTCTTTTCTGCTTTCAGTAATCTGGCTAATTTTGCTGAGGTGGTTGTTTTACCTGAACCTTGCAAACCCGCCATTAAAATCACCACAGGCGGCACAGCGGCAAGGTTTAATGCTACATTGGCTTTGCCCATCAAAGCCGTCAACTCTTCATTGACCACTTCAATCACAGCTTGTCCTGGTGTTAAGCTTTGCAACACCTCACGGCCATTGGCACGTTCTTTTACTTTTGCAATAAAGTCTTTAACGACAGGCAATGCCACGTCGGCCTCTAATAAAGCCATCCGCACCTCGCGCATGGCATCGGCGATATTGTCTTCTGTTAACCGCGCTTGACCACGTAAGTTTTTAATAACGCCTTGCAGGCGTCCTGTTAAATTGTCTAACATGTTTCACTATCCTAGTTGATTCATTTGCGAATGAATCGTTGAATTAATTTGACCTAATTTTACATCATGCTATGCGATTGGCGCGAGTTTTGACATAATTGCAGGATGCTACATTTGATTCCCTATTTGGTTGTTGCGTTTATTTATCTAGCGGTCGCCTTTGATTTTTGGCGAATTGCGAAGCTAAACAATGCATCTGACGAACAAGCCCAATCGCTGAAATTGCATTCTGCTATGATTGCCTTAGGCTTGGTTTTACATGCTGGATTGCTGTATACGGATATTTTTGCCGTGGGCAGCTTTAATTTTGGATTGTTTTATGCCATTTCAGCGATTCTTTGGCTGACAGCGCTGATTTATTGGTTTGCTAACTTAAAACATAAGATTGATGTTTTACAGTGCTTTGTTTTACCGCCTGCTGCTTTATTTGTTTTGCTTTCGGCACTTTCCATTCATGATTATGTTGCACCCTATACAGAAGCGTCTTGGTTTATGGCGCATGTTGCGATTGCCATCTTAGCTTATAGTTTATTTACTTTTGCGGCGATGCATGCCTTGTTAATGGCTATTGCAGAGC
>JBFJJY010000330.1:0-2108 GCA_041612055.1 Methylophilaceae bacterium
ACGAAATTGCATACCCTTTAATAAAATCGTTAGGTAGATGCCAGTGCCAACTAGCAAAGTCAGCATGAGTGGACCCCATACAATTCCAGATAGTGTTGAAACCAACTCTTCTACTAAATGCACTGATAGTTCTCCTTTGGAACCATTATAGCGAGTTTTGTAGGGCTACAGCTAGGAGGGGGGTGCGTTTACTAGAAAATAGCTGTGCGAATATTTTGATATGCAAGAGTTTCAGTTAAACAAAGCAAGTTTTCTGTTTTGCTATTTTATTGCGTATTAAAAAGGAGTCACAGATGGCTAAAAGAGTTGTAACAAAGGTTAAGGGGAAAATTAATTTAAACATTGGTGCTTTTATTGTGGGAGTATTTTGTTTTCATGTACCTCTTAACTTTATAATTGAGGTGATGTGGGACGGTAGAGTGTGGATTTTATTACAGGTAGCATTGAGTTGCTAATCTAACTAACTTAAAAAGTGTTGCTTCAACACCGCAATCATATAACCATGGTCAATGGCACCAGCACTTTCACGAATGCTGTGCATGGCCCACATGGGATTGCCGACATCGACCGTTGGCATGCCGAGTTGAGCCGCAATCATAGGCCCTATGGTGCTGCCACAACCTAGGTCGGTGCGGTGTGCGTATTGTTGGTAGGGGATTTTGGCTTTTTGACACAATTGAATAAAGCGTGCTGCGGTATCAGCATTGGTGCTATAGCGCTGGTTTGCGTTGGTTTTAATCACAGGGCCTTGGTTAACCGTTACATGATGCTCGGGTTCGTAGGCGGCTGGGTGATTCGGGTGATAGGCATGGGCCATATCGGCACTAATAAAAAAGCTATTGGCAATGCCGCGTAAGCGGTCTTCCTCACTGGTTTGTGTGGCGATGCAAATACGATTCAGCACATCGAGCATAAAGCTACCATTTGCCCCTGTTGCACTTTCACTACCAACTTCTTCATGGTCAAACAATGCACAAATGCTAGTAGACTCAGGTTTATCTATTGCCATCAATGCGCTGATACCTGCATGGCAAGAGGCTAAGTTATCCAGCTGGCTGTTGGCAATAAATTCTTGATTCATTCCCCATAAGCTGCCTTTTTGCGTGTCGTAAACAGTTAAATCCCAAGTGAGAATGTCGTCAGGATTAATAGCAAGTTCACTTGCTAACGCTTGCGTGAGTTGCATGTGGGCTTCTGCGCTGTCTGCGGCAAAGCCAAAAATTAAGGGTAGTTGTGTTTGTTTGTCGAGTAATAGCCCTTTGCTATTCACCTCGCGGTTCATATGTATCGCAAGGTTAGGCAAGCGAACCATAGACTCGGTAAAACGGACAAAATGGTGCGTTAATCCATCACCGTTTTTAACGACTACACGGCCTGCTAGGCTTAAATCTCTATCGGTAAACGTTGCTAAAATAGGGCCGCCGTAGACTTCTACACCAAGTTGCGCAATGCCTTTTGTAGCGTAAGCGGCTTTAGGTTTTAACCGTAAACCTGGTGAGTCGGTGTGAGCGCCTACTATCTTGAATCCGCTTTCTGCAATTGATTTCTTCCCAATGACAAATGCAATAATTGAGGCGCTATCACGCACCACATAATACTTACCACGTTTGCCTAAATCCCAATGTTGCTCTTCTAGCAGTGGTCTAAAACCATTTTTTCTTAAGGTTTCGGCAACCGTAGAAACCGCATGCCAAGGGCTGGGACTTGCGTCAATAAAGTCTAATAATTCTTGCGCTTGTTGCGTTGCCTTTATTGATGTGCTCATGTATTAAACCCAGTCTTTATCGATTAAAAAATCAGTGTAGAGCTTTTCTTCGGCGCTACCAGTTTCGGGCTTCCAATCATAACGCCACTTCACAATCGGTGGCATAGAAAGCAAAATCGACTCTGTACGTCCATTCGATTGCAGTCCAAAAATAGTACCACGGTCAAAAATAAGATTGAATTCCACATAACGGCCGCGGCGATAAGCTTGAAAGTCACGCTCGCGTTCGCCATAAGGAGTATCTTTGCGACGCTGTACAATTGGTAAGTAAGCTTGGCTGAAGGCATCGCCTACAGCGCGTTGCAAAGCAAAACTTTTTTCAAAGCCAAGGTGGTTAAAGTCA
>JBFJJY010000331.1:0-2104 GCA_041612055.1 Methylophilaceae bacterium
AATCAACTAAAACATTGCGGCCACCAATATTCACACCCAAATAGCTGACTGGCGCAACTGCGCTGTCTGTTTTCACTGACTCTAGTTTATCTAGAATGCTTTGTTGGTAATCTTTAAGCTTAATTTTGTCTGCCATATAAATCGTTTGATTAATCTGTTAAAAACTAAAGCTTAGCGAGATGCTCGTTAAAGTCCTCGATGGTGATTGGTTTTAAAATACAGCCTTTGGCACCCATTTTTGCAGCCCAAGTCAAATCAGTCACTTGCAGTTTTCCAGAGCATAAAAAGATAGGGATATCAGCAGTGGCAGGATCTCTACTGAGAATACGTGTTGCCTGAAATCCACTTAACCCCGTCATGATAATGTCCATAATGATTAAATCAGGTTTTATCTCCAAGGCTTGCTCTACACAGGCTTCACCGCTTTCGAGTGCAACGACTTGAAAGCCCTCACTTTCGAGCAATTCCGTTAAATAAAATCGATCTGTTGTTGAATCATCGACAATTAATATTTTATTCAAAGCCATTTTATTCTCCGCACCCGATTACATTCTGACTGAACACATTATTGATTAACATAGGCATTAACCGCCTCCACCAAGCTATCTCGTGTAAAGGGCTTGGTTAAATATTGATCCGATCCTGCCATGCGGCCACGCGCACGATCAAACAGGCCATCTTTACTTGATAACATAATGACGGGAGTTGATTTAAATCGCTCATTGCGTTTAATTAATGCACATGTTTGGTAGCCATCTAATCTTGGCATCATGATGTCTACGAAGATGATTTGAGGGTGTTGGTCTGCTATTTTGGCAAGCGCATCAAAACCATCCTCAGCCAAGATCACTTCAAAACCAGCCGATTTGAGAAATAATTCTGCACTACGTCGCATGGTATTGCTGTCATCAATTACCATGACCTTTGTCCCAGTAGTCTCTACTTGCACCAAGAAAGCTCCCCTATTTCGAATAGTCTTATCAACTAATGTTGTTGCAAGCTTTTTCTGTTACTTGCTTTTTCATTAGTGACATACCGATGGAATAATGCCTAAAAAATTTCTACTAAATAATACGCTTATTATAATTTTTTACAAAGTTTTACATTTATATCATTTTGTAATACATTTAATATGTTAGCAACTGTTGATAATAAAATACTTTACAAAAAATTTATAAATTTGTATTGTCTTCGTTGCTTTGGTTTAGTGCATTCAGAGTTTAGTGCATTCAGCAACATTGCGTTGACAACAACTAATTTTAATAACGCTTATCAGAATCGGGACGGTAAATGATCATTTCTCAGGAGTCAGTAGATCCAAAATCTACCTTGAACGACCTACCAAATCAATCACCATTAGAAACAGCAAGCTTAGTATTAGTGTTTGGCTCTATTAAACGATTTAATGAAAACAAATTACAACGGTTCCTCCAATCCCGTTATCCAAAGGCACAAATTGTAGGCTGCACCACCTCAGGAGAAATTAGCCCTAATGGTGTGTTTGATGACAGCATTCAAATCACGGCAATTGAATGGAAAAAAGTCATTCAACGTGTTGTGCAAAACAAATCTGCTAAGATGCAAGACTCTTTTGAGACAGGTGCTAACTTAGCCACTCAGTTAAAAACCACAACATTGCGCACCGTATTAATCATTTCTGACGGATTGCATGTCAATGGCTCGGAACTGATTAGTGGATTCCAGTCTATCTTGGGAGATATTCCCATCATTGGTGGTTTAGCTGGCGATGGCGGTGCCTTTTCAAAAACATTACAGTTATTTAATGACTCTATTTCTGACAGCATGGTGATTGCCGTTGGCTTGTATGGCGATGCCCTGGTAACGTCGAGCGGTGCACTCGGCGGTTGGAAGCCATACGGCCCGCCACGCAAAGTAACAAAATCTGTTAAAAACGTGGTTTATGAGTTAGATGGAAAACCTGCACTGCCACTGTATAAGATGTACATAGGAGCGGCTTTTTCTAAAGATTTGCCAGGTAGCGGCTTGCAATTTCCATTAGCGGTTATTGAAGATGGCAAACGAGATGTAGAGAAAATTCGCACTTTACTTGCCATTAACGAACAAGATAACAGTTTAACCTTTG
>JBFJJY010000332.1:0-2098 GCA_041612055.1 Methylophilaceae bacterium
CCAAGGCAACTCTAAATTCTTCCATGCCCATTTGATTTTGCTCTGCAATACGTTCTATCGTTTTCTCTAGTTGTATCTCGTTAACTCTGATGCCGCGCTCTTCTGCTAACTGTAGCTGGATGCTGTCAACAATCAAGCGCTCTAAAATTTGCTTTCTTAGAATACGCTCTGGCGGAAGCTGTTTACCTTGTTTTGTTAACTGATCAGAAACGGTGCGCACTTTAGCGTCTAACTCTTGCTCTGTGATGGCATTTTTATCGACAATCGCAACAATCCGATCGAGCTTGACGATGTCGGTCGCTGCCTGCGCATTGGATCCAAGCAAGCTAGTGGTTAGCCATAAGCTGATAAACAGAAAAAGCGTTAATGGAGATTTTGCGTTCAATAATTTCATCGGTTGTAATTTTGTTGTCTAAAGATATCTGGGATTTCACCGGCGCTTAAATAACCTGGAATATCGCGCCTTAGTAAGTTTAATGGGTTAGAGCCAATGGAAGTTAGTGCGCCTAATTCAAGCTGAATAAAGAAGCCATAGTTGGCATTGGCGGTTGCTGTTTCCACGCGCTGTACAACGGCTCTTCCTTGCCAGCAGCCTGCATCATATTCTAGTCCTGCCAAGCTTTCAATCAGTGATTTATCGCGGATAGAGTAATTAAATCGTCCAACGCCATACCAGCCGCGGCTAAGCGGCCATTGTCCTGATATATTCATTTGTTCTAAGAACTGTTGCGTGTAGCGATAACCTGCATTAATCAGCTTACCAGGTTCAGGATTGTAGCGTGCCAGTATATTCGCTCTAACTGTGCCTGTTTCGGCCGTATTATATTGCCAAAAGCTATCTAGGTTCCATTGGTTAGATAAGCGGGCCGTGATGCCGCCGATAATGTCTGAACTATTGCTCTTGGTCGCTATGCTGCCAGATGCTGCACTATTAGGCACAATGCTTCTGGGTAACGTAACCTCTTGATCTGCGAAGTAGTAGCGCTGACCAATGGTAGCTGCTAAACGCTCAACACCCGTATCGCTATCAATCATTCTTGTGGTCAATGCTAAACTGACTTGATTAGCATTATTAATTCTATCGTCACCTGCAAATTGATTTTCACTAAACAAAGTGGTCATGTTTAAATCAGCTAAGCCAGTATCGAACACAGGTAGCAAGTCTTGCTCTTTATTAGGGATATACACATAAAAGAAACGCGGCTCTATGGTTTGTGTATAGTTATTTTTGACTATGCCGACATCACGCTCAAAATACAAACCACTATCAAGACTGAAAATAGGTAGTACACGTGATGCGGAGTTATTACTAATCGTCTGCCCATTGATGATAAAGTCATTATCATTCACATCATAATGACTGGCATGCACACCAAATTTTGGTGTGATAAAACCATATGGCTGCCGAAAGGGAACGCTAATGCTAGGATACGCAATGACACGGCTACCAGTAGGAGAAACAGGCGCTTTGTTATTGATGTCAAAATAAGTCCATTGACTGTTTAGATTAGTTTGAATACCACCAAAATCTTTATCGGCACTGAGCGATAATTGCGGCAAACGTTCGTAAGGGTAGCTCAACTCATCTAAGGTTTGGTATTTTTGGACTAAGCCGTTAAATCGCCAGACATCGCCAACATAGTCTACGCGACCAGCTTGCGACAAATTAACCTGACTGGTGCTAATAATACGAGTCGACATGTCAGAGAAGTAGGTATCATCCGACACTTTTTCGATGTTATAGCCAGCAGACCAACCATCACCTAAGAAATGGGTATGATTAATGTTAGCAAAATAACGTTGGTTGCCAGTAAGGCTATCATTGTTTAAGTATTCAATGCTGTCAGTGCCAGAGTAGTTCTCACCAAGGTAACGGAAAGTCCCTTGCACTTGCGTACCACGACGACTCAAAAAACGCACACCCACAGTGGCATCTTTATTGGGCGCAATGTTAAAGTAGTAGGGGATTAATGTTTCAAAACCGCTTCGGCTGGTCGAGCCGACTGTTGGTGCTAAAAAGCCAGATTTACGCTCATTATTAAATGAGAAACTCATATACGGTGAATACAGCAGCGGCACGCCTTTAAATTCAACATAA
>JBFJJY010000333.1:0-2087 GCA_041612055.1 Methylophilaceae bacterium
TATAGAAAACAGCACGCCAGCAGCTTTAAGCGCAATCATTTTTGAACTTGCTTCTTCAATATTACCTAAAATTGCAGTTTCAGTGAGTTCAAGCTTCAATACATGAGGTGTTAACGCATATTTCTTTAATATCTTTTGTACTTGCTCAACAAAATTAGGGTGAGAAAATTGATGGGCACTGACATTAACCGCTAATTGTAAGGCGCTCTTTGCCGGGTCCGTTGCCCATTGCTTGAGTTGAGCGCAGGCCGTTTCTAATACCCACTCTCCAATCAATAAAATCAATCCAGTTTCTTCTGCAATAGGGATAAATTGATTTGGGGGAACCATACCTTTTATCGGATGATGCCAGCGGATTAGTACCTCAGCACCAATCACTTGGTTAGTATGATTAACTTGGGCTTGGTAATACAGTTCAAATTGATTTTCGCTGATGGCCGAACGCAAATCTGACTCTAATGCTACTCTTGCTTCTAGAGTTTGCTGCATTTTTGGGTCGTAGAAACGAATGGTGTTTCGCCCAGCGCTCTTGGCTTGATACATTGCGCTATCTGCATATTTAAGTACTTCTTCTACACTAATTTCTTCTTGGTGAGAGAAGAGATAAATCCCGACACTGGCAGAACCTTGATATTCATGATCACCCAAAATATATGGTTGACTGAGTAAGAAAAGAATCTTCTCGCTGATTAACTCTACTTCCTGCTCTGCTTTTTGTTGGTTTTCTCCTAAATCTACAAGTAATACCACAAACTCATCACCACCAACGCGAGAAGCTGTGTCCGCTTTACGGATACAGTTTTGTAGGCGTTTTGAGGCTTCTTTCAACAGTAAGTCGCCAACACTATGACCCTTGCTATCATTTAGCAGCTTAAAGTGATCAAGATCAATAAAAAGCAGTGCCGTGTGTGAGCTTGTATGTAAAGTGGCAGCCGAAAACCTTTGCTGCAATCGGTTACGTAATAGGCGGCGATTCGGCATGCCTGTTAACGGATCATAAAACGCAAGTTGTTCAATTTCGTCTTCAGCTGCTTTACGGACAGTGATATCAGAGAAGGTAACAACGTAATGTGAGACACTGCCATTTGAGTCAGTCACAGCACTAATATTGAGCCATTCAGGATAATACTCTCCATTTTTACGGCAGGACCATACCTCACCATACCAATGATGTTTATGTTTTAAAACGTTCCAAATCATCTCATAAGTATTCACATCTTGCTCTTTAGCATGAAGAATAGGATATGTGCGACCGACAGCTTCTTCTGCTGTGTAACCAGTGATTTTGGTGAATGACTTATTGGTTCTTAGAATGATGTGTTTGGCATTAATAATGGCAATGGCTTCTTCTGCTTCAAAAGCCACTGCGGCGATACGCAACTCTTGTTCTGCTTTGTGTCGACTCTTATCTATTTTGTTTAAATTTCTAGCTGAAAACCAAACTAACGCTACAAACACCAATATATTCGCTGTTGTGCCAATAGCTTCACCAAATTCAACTTCATACAAATGTGCTTCTCTACCGCTTTGGCGTAGCAAACCGATGATAAAGGGTGAAATGATTGCTAAGGGCAAAATTCTTCTTGCGATCAAACCGCCATAATAACGCGTCGAAATCACCTCAACGAGCCCTACAGATGAGCGGCTAAATAGTGAGCCAAGGCCAAACAAGATAAATAGAATGGTGGTTGGAATGGATACGGTTGAATAAGCAAATACATGATAAAGTTGTTGGGTACCATAGGTGTAACCAAGCAAAGAAGATAGCCCTATTAATAGACAGGCGAGCGCCACTATTTGTCCGAAACTGATATATTTACTGGATTGAACACTTTGTAAAAGGATGGATATTCCAGCCAAAGCGATATAAACCGATGTGATTAAAGACATCCGCCCAGGGAACGCAGTGACTTCCACAAGCACCTGATTACTGAACAGGAATTGATCAATGCCAAAATCTACATTCAATACATATTCAGCTAATGACAATAAACCAATCAATGTTGCAATGACAGCAACCGTTCTATAGATCAAGTGATGTTGTGGCTGTAATAGTTGTAGCCAAGCTGCAAAACCTAACAAAAAGA
>JBFJJY010000334.1:0-2085 GCA_041612055.1 Methylophilaceae bacterium
AGATTTACTTAAAACGTGAAGATTTAAATCATACTGGCGCACACAAAGTCAACAACACCATAGGCCAAGCATTGTTGGCTAAGCGGATGGGTAAGCCTAGAGTGATCGCCGAAACTGGCGCAGGACAGCATGGTGTAGCAACGGCAACGATTGCTGCGCGATTAGGACTAGAGTGCGTTGTTTATATGGGTAGCGAGGATGTGAAACGCCAAGCGCCTAACGTATTCAGAATGAAATTATTGGGTGCAACTGTTGTGCCAGTTGAAAGTGGCTCCAAAACGCTAAAAGATGCGCTTAATGAAGCAATGCGTGACTGGGTAACCAATATTTCAGATACATTTTATATTATCGGCACGGTGGCTGGGCCGCACCCATACCCAATGATGGTACGTGACTTTCAAGCAATCATTGGCATTGAAGCTAAAGAGCAAATGCAAGACATGGTTGGACGTCAACCTGATGCTGTTGTCGCTTGTGTCGGCGGTGGATCTAATGCGATGGGTATTTTTTATCCGTATATTGATGTGCCTAATGTACGCTTAGTTGGTGTCGAGGCGGCAGGTCATGGCTTAGAAACAGGGAGACATGCGGCACCACTGAGTACCAATAGCGCAGTCGGTGTTTTGCACGGCAATCGTACTTATTTAATGCAAGATGAAGATGGTAATATTATTGAGACACACTCGATTTCAGCTGGTTTGGATTATCCTGGTGTTGGACCTGAGCATTCTTGGCTAAAAGATATTAAGCGAGCAGAGTATGTGGGCATTACTGACGACGAGGCAATGGCTGCATTTCATAGCTTGTGTCGTACTGAAGGCATTATTCCAGCATTGGAGTCTAGTCATGCATTAGCGCATGCAGAAAAAATGGCTAAAACCATGCGTAAAGACGAAATTATTTTAGTCAACCTCTCTGGTCGTGGAGATAAAGATATCAACACGGTCGCCAAGCTCGCGAATATCACTCTATAAATTATCAGAACCTTCTTATGTCAAGAATACAATCTACGTTTGCAACCTTAAAAACCAATCATAAAAAAGCACTCATTCCATACATCACTGCAGGCGATCCGCATCCTAAGTTTACTGTTGAACTGATGCATGCAATGGTTGAGTCTGGTGCAGATATTATCGAGTTAGGTGTGCCTTTTTCTGACCCGATGGCGGATGGTCCGGTGATTCAGCGTGCAAGTGAACGCGCTTTAGTCCATAAAGTTGGTTTGCGTAAGGTGCTAGCATTAGTAAAGGAATTTCGACTCAAGGATAATAGTACACCAGTTGTTTTGATGGGGTATGCCAACCCAATCGAAGCCATGGGCGCTGCGACTTTTGCCATGAGTGCAAAAGAGTCTGGTGTGGATGGGGTATTGACGGTTGATTACCCACCAGAAGAGTGCGCGAGTTTTATTGCTGAGCTGAATAAATACGATATTGATAGTATCTTTTTGCTATCGCCAACAACCGAAAAAAAGCGAGTTGATTTAGTGGTGAAACAGGCAACAGGTTTCTTGTATTATGTGTCATTAAAAGGCGTGACTGGTGCGGCTAACTTGGATGTTGAAGAGGTAAAGGCACGCGTTGCAGACATTAGAAAACAAACCAGTTTGCCAGTGGGTGTTGGTTTTGGGGTTAAAGATGCAGCAACGGCAAAATCTGTGGCTGCCTTTGCTGATGCAGTGGTAGTGGGTAGTCGTACAGTGTTAACAATAGAACAATCAAGCGAAGAGACATTAGTCTCAAATATCAAGGCATTAATACAAGAGTTGCGGTCAGCAATCGATTAAATATATATTGGGGTGAGCGATGAGTTGGTTAGATAAGATTCCACAAAAGATTCAACATGTTGTAGGCAATGTGCAAAAACGTAGTATGCCTGAGGGTTTATGGAGTAAATGTGATGCCTGCCAGTCTGTTTTGTATAAAACAGACTTAGAAACCAACTTAGAAGTGTGTCCGCAATGTGATCACCACAACCGCATTTCTGCAAGAGCTAGAATCAAGTTTTTACTGGATGAAGGTAACCAAAAAGAGGTTGGTGCAAACGTGGCACCAGTCGATTCATTGAAATTTGTAGATAGCAAAA
>JBFJJY010000335.1:0-2071 GCA_041612055.1 Methylophilaceae bacterium
CAGAAACTAATGCTGTAGTTAAACCGATACCGGCACTAGGCCCATCTTTTGGTGTAGCGCCTTCTGGTAAATGAATATGGATATCTTTCTTTTCATAGAAATCTTCTGGGATGCCGAGACGACTTGCACGGCTGCGCACAACACTCATCGCTGCCTCTAGTGATTCTTGCATCACATCACCGAGCTTACCTGTCTTGATCATTTTACCTTTACCAGGTAATACAACAGTTTCTATGGTTAATAACTCACCACCAACAGAGGTCCAAGCTAGACCAGTGACTTGACCGATTTGATTTTCTTTTGCTGCCACACCGAAATCATAACGATACACGCCAAGATACTGGTCAATATTTTCAACTGTAATTTCAACTTTTTTAACGGGCGTTAAGTCAACGCCATCATCAGCACGTTGAAATTTCTTCGCATCTGTTTTGCTTTGCAATAATGCTTTAACAACTTTTCGACATAGCTTAGCTAACTCTTGTTCTAAACGACGAACACCAGCTTCACGGGTATAGTACTGCACGATATGGCGGATGACTTTACCGTCAATATCAATTTCAGTTGACTTTAAGCCATGTGCTTTCAACTGTTTAGGTAGCAAATAACGCTCAGCAATATTAACCTTCTCATCTTCTGTATAGCCAGCAAGGCGAATAATTTCCATACGGTCTAACAATGGCGCAGGTATATTCATGCTGTTAGCCGTAGCCACAAACATCACATCTGATAAGTCGTACTCTACTTCTGCGTAATGATCTGCAAAAGTATGATTTTGCTCTGGATCTAGCACCTCAAGCAAGGCAGAAGATGGGTCGCCACGCATGTCCTGTCCCATTTTATCGACTTCGTCTAATAGAAATAATGGATTTTTGACCCCTACTTTTGTCATGCTTTGTAATACTTTGCCAGGCATAGACCCAATATAGGTACGTCGATGACCACGAATCTCTGCTTCATCTCGTACACCACCTAAGGCCATGCGGATAAATTTACGATTAATCGCTTTTGCAATACTTTGTCCTAGCGATGTTTTACCAACACCAGGTGGGCCAACTAGGCACAAAATAGGGGCTTTCACCTTGCCAACACGCTGTTGTACGGCTAAATACTCAATAATGCGTTCTTTAACTTTTTCTAAACCATAATGGTCAGCGTCTAATACTTGCTCTGCCACTGTTAAATCGCGACTAATTTTTGTTTTCTTTTTCCAAGGTAAGTTGACTAAAGTATCAATATAGTTACGAACAACTGAAGCTTCTGCAGACATCGGCGACATCAACTTAAGTTTTTTGAGCTCAGCATTCACTTTAGCCAAGGCTTCTTTTGTCATGCCTGCAGTTTTAATGCGGGCTTCAAGCGCCTCTATTTCAGCATTATCATCCTGTTCGCCAAGTTCTTTTTGAATCGCTTTCACTTGCTCGTTCAAGTAATACTCGCGCTGACTTTTCTCCATTTGGCGTTTGACACGGCCACGAATGCGTTTTTCTACTTGTAGAATATCAATTTCAGATTCCATCAAGTGCAATAAATGCTCTAAGCGCTCAGTGACGCTGAGCATCTCTAATACATTCTGTTTTTCTTCTAACTTCAATGTTAAATGGGCAGAAATTGTATCGGCTAACCGCCCTGCCTCATTGATGGTAGCAAGCGAAGTAAGAATTTCTGGTGGGATTTTTTTGTTAAGCTTAACGTACTGATCAAACTGCGTCATGACAGTGCGCATCAGCGCTTCTACTTCGCTACCATTTTCATCTTCTTGTTCAATGGTTTCTGGTGTCGCCCAAAAACTACCATCTATTTCTTCAAACGCAGAAACTCTTACACGATGCAAACCTTCAACTAGCACCTTTACGGTACCATCAGGTAATTTAAGCATTTGTAAAACAGTCGCTATCGTGCCAATTTCATAAATATCATTGGCATCTGGCTCATCTTTAGTCGCTGATTTTTGTGCGACAAGCATGATTTTTTTATCAGTATCTGAGGCAATTTCTAGCGCTTTTACAGATTTATCTCTACCGACAAACAATGGAATCACGAGGTGTGGGTAAACCACCACATCGCGCAA
>JBFJJY010000336.1:0-2065 GCA_041612055.1 Methylophilaceae bacterium
GAGTCATGTTCAGTAACCAGCAAATTCAAGGCACTGGCGTTAGTCAATAAATCCTTGATTAATGGATTAGTGCGTTTATTAATACTGATATTGGTGTCATCTTTAGCGTTCATTGTTTTTCTATATCCATCAAAATTAATTTAAAAGTTCACGACTCATCGCGACCACTCTCTCATTTACCAAGCTTTTTGCCTGCTCAGCTGTTTTTGCTTCTGCTACGACAGTACAGACAGGCGATCCTTTTTCTAAAAGACTCCCAATTGCTGGTCTATCATATACCCATTCAGGCCAAATTATATCGCCTTTTATCGTCACTTCATCTTCTGCATAAACCACTTGGTATGCCTGTTTTGTTTTATTATCGGCATTAATCATCACTGCACGCCCATTAACTGAGGCCACATGCCTCTCAAACAGTCGACTCTTTGCATATAAAGCCATTGTTGCACTTAAACGAGGATTGATTTCTAATAAATAAACATCATCGCCATCGCAAATCGCATCGCAACTATTGATTCCAACCAAACCGATGGCTTGCGACAAACGACTCACATAGTATTCAAATCGTGCTTTTGCTACATCACTCAAATCTATATTGCTAACAGCACCACCATAACGAAATGGCGCCTCTTGACATGGGCTGATTAATTGCTCATTAAAACCAATCACTTGTATCAAATGCTCCTGCTTATGATTATTGCTTGCAATAAATAAACAAGAAATAGGTTTCCCGTGCTGAAACTGTTGATAATAAACATCAGCTTGACCATGAAGCGAATCAGCGATTTGCACATTACCCAACTGCTTAATATGTCCCCCACCACTCGCGCCAATTTCTTTACGTAACCATGCGGCCGGATTAGGTGGCCAGCTAAACATCACCTTAGGATATGGCAGCGCTAAGCGATCACATAATGAAAAAAAATCATTTGGTGATTTACAGCGAGCAACGACCTGTTCTAAATTACCAATCACTGGTAACCAATCATTAATGATTGATAGTATTGCTGGCTCTTTTTCAAAGCCTGCACCATAGCAAAAACCAACAAACTGCTGCAAATCTAAACCGCGCATCACTTGCATTAATTGATGTATATTTAATTGGCCATTAGTAAATTCCAGCTGGTAACAAGCCTCCGCTAACGCTTGCACCTCATCATCAACAAAAGCGTCTATCGCAACAACTGCATAGCCACAAGCAACTGCCGCTTCGACATAGGGTCTGCTGGCAATAGCTGCAACAATAATCTTAGGCTTACTGGCTGTGGACACACGCAATATTAAAGGCGTGGTTATAATCTAAGTGCACTGGTTTATCACCTTGCAACATTTGCTGTAATAGCTTTTGTTGTGTCACATATTTGAGTTGACCTATCGCAAGTGCACCCACACCTAGAATTTTTGTTTTTCCTACCTTGGCGCCATCACATTGCGCATCGACACCCTCAATACCTGAAGGTGAGACCGCATTGACATCCGCCATGATTTTAAGCGATGTTGAGTCAACATAATGTTTAGTCTCTAATACGCGCACACCAATCGGTGCAGCGGTAATGACAACTGTTGCCGACTTCAATATATTAATCTTAGCTTCATCACCAACGCCATCAACCACCTCAAAATGATAGCCATATTTTTTCTCTAATGAATCAGCATGCGCCTGCATTTCATCGATGCTAGAGTGCGCAACCAACCTCACTTTTGCGCCTTGCGCTGCCGCAATCAGTGCTGATGTTGAACCAACTGTTCCGCTTGCACCAAAAATAGCGAAGGTTTGTTTTGCTAATGCATCATGAGCATGCACCAAATGTTGACTAATTTTTGCAAGTAAAGCGCCACTGGTGGTAAATGAACCCGAAGGATCTGACATTGTAGACACGGCAAATGGTGCGAACATTGCGCTCTTCGCCGCATTTTGCATATCGACTGCAAGGCTTACATCACGACCGCCGAAAAAGATAGCCTCGCGCTTGACACCACTTGGACTGCGGGAAAAAATGGCATCTTGCGTTAATGCCGATATTTCATCCAATGAGACCGATGTATAAGGCATGACCTTTTCAAA
>JBFJJY010000337.1:0-2063 GCA_041612055.1 Methylophilaceae bacterium
CAATTCTGTATAATCGCGTTTTGGAATTAAAGGATTACTCATGCGTTTGCTGCAACAAGCTCTCACTTTTGATGATGTTTTATTAGTTCCCGCGCATTCTATCGTAATGCCGCGCGAAGTTGACCTAAGCACTCAATTTACCCGTAACATCAGATTAAATATCCCGCTCTCTTCTGCAGCGATGGATACCGTTACCGAAGCACCATTTGCCATTGCGCTTGCGCAAGAAGGTGGATTGGGCATTATTCACAAAAATATGAAGCCGATTAAACAAGCGGCCCATGTCTCTCGCGTTAAGCGTTTCGAATCTGGTATTGTGAATGATCCTGTGACGATTCAAAGTCATATGACGGTGCGTGATGTATTAGAACTAACCGCGCTACACAAAATTTCTGGCTTACCTGTGGTAGATAACGGTAAAGTGGTTGGTATTGTTACCAACCGCGATTTGCGATTTGAAACTAACCTTGATCAGCCAATTAAAAATATCATGACACCGCGTGACCGTTTAGTGACGGTTAAAGAAGGTGCGCCACGTGAGCAAGCCATAGAATTGCTTCACCGTCACCGCCTCGAGCGCGTGTTAGTGATTGATGATAATGACAACTTAAAAGGATTAATCACCGTTAAAGACATTCAAATGTCGAGTGACCACCCTAACGCATCTAAAGATAGTGAAGGTCGCTTACGTGTGGGTGCAGCAGTTGGTGTTGGCGAAGGCACAGAAGAACGTGTTGCTGCCTTGGCCGATGCAGGTGTGGACGTCATTGTAGTTGACACAGCACATGGACATTCTCAAGGGGTGTTAGACCGAGTGAATTGGGTTAAAAAGAATTTCCCACATATTGAAGTGATTGGCGGCAACATTGCTACAGCCGATGCAGCAAAAGCGTTGGTCGATGCTGGTGCCGATTGCGTTAAAGTCGGTATTGGCCCAGGCTCTATTTGTACTACGCGGATTGTTGCAGGTGTCGGTGTTCCACAAATTACCGCGATTGCTAATGTAGAGGAAGCACTGCGCGGAACTGGTATTCCGTTTATTGCTGATGGCGGCATTCGTTTTTCTGGCGACATTTCAAAAGCCATTGCAGCAGGCGCTTATAGCGTCATGTTAGGCGGCATGTTTGCAGGAACTGAAGAGGCACCAGGTGAAGTTGAACTGTATCAAGGCCGCTCTTACAAGTCTTACCGTGGTATGGGCTCGATTGGCGCGATGAAAAAAGGCTCTAGTGACCGCTACTTCCAAGATAATAATGGCAACGCAGATAAGCTCGTACCAGAGGGTATTGAAGGTCGCGTACCATACAAAGGTAGCGTGATTGCAGTGATTCATCAATTGATGGGTGGTTTACGTGCTTCAATGGGTTATGTTGGCGCAAAAAACATCACAGAAATGCGTGAAAAAGCAGAATTTGTGCAAATCACTAGCGCGGGGATGCAAGAGTCGCATGTGCATGATGTACAGATTACTAAAGAAGCACCTAACTACCGCGTAAACTAGTTTAATAACTTAATATTGGGCAAACAGTTCATATGAGCTGTTTGCCCAAACTTTTATATAGCATCTCTAATTAGCATCACAATATGGCAGAATTAATATGACAGAGCTTACGACACATTCAAAAATTCTTATTCTTGACTTTGGCTCACAAGTCACACAACTGATTGCACGTCGTATACGCGAAGCACATGTCTATTGTGAGATTCACCCTTGTGATGTATCCAATGACTTTGTGCGCGAATTTGCTGCTGACGGCATCATTCTTTCTGGCAGTCATGCCAGCGCCTATGCTGAAGAGACGGATAAGGCACCACAAGCCGTGTTTGAATTGGGTATTCCAGTGTTAGGTATTTGCTATGGCATGCAAACCATGGCGTTGCAATTAGGTGGCAAAGTAGAAGCGGGGGTTAAACGTGAGTTTGGTTATGCACAAATGCGCGCACGTGGTCACTCTGCCCTCTTCCGTGATATGCAAGATGAAACCAACGAAGAAGGTCATGGTTTATTAGATGTCTGGATGAGTCATGGCGATAAAGTGACCGCACTACCACCTGGCTTTAAA
>JBFJJY010000338.1:0-2041 GCA_041612055.1 Methylophilaceae bacterium
CCTAAAAATCAGCAATTAATTGATTGCTTTGGAATACTAAGTCGAGAGGGATTTACGCAGTCGAGTATGACCGCCTTCTTCCAACAGCAACAGGCAACTAGTAAATATTCGATTGGAGCTTTACTGACTACAGACAGCATTATTGCAACGCTTAAGAAAGAGCTGAAAAAACTAAGTCCTACTATTAAAGTTGAGGACGAGTTCTTGAAAAATATTATTACTAATGATGTTCTCAAAAGAGAGTTGGTCGAAGGGGAAGAGGCGTTAGCTGCAGCAGAGCTAATAAAAAAAGCACATAAAGCCCAGGCAAAGGTTAAAGCCAAAGTTTTGCAACAAGCAGTTTGAATATAAATGTAATGATAATAAAAATAAAACCCGCCGAAGCGGGTTTTATTTTTGGTGTAGCTATTTAGCACATTTTGCGTTAAGCAGGAAAGTGAGACAAGGCGCCTATCCGCAGACAATACAATAAGTATGGCTAGGATAGGCAACGCCGTATCACTGAACTGATTGATGCAAAAAATTACATCATGCCGCCCATACCACCCATTCCGCCCATACCACCCATATCAGGCATTGCAGGACCGTCTTCTTTTGGTGCTTCAGCAATCATGCAGTCTGTTGTTAGCATTAAGCCAGCAATAGAAGCTGCGTTTTGTAGTGCAGAGCGTGTTACTTTTGTTGGATCTAAGATACCCATTTCAATCATATCGCCGTAGGTTTCGTTAGCTGCGTTGTAACCGTAATTACCTTTGCCGCCAGCTACGTTACTGACAACCACTGATGGCTCAGCACCCGCATTAGCAACGATTTGACGTAATGGCTCTTCAACCGCACGTAAAACGATTTTGATACCCGCTTCTTGCTCAAGGTTGTCACCTTTTACTTTAGCGATTGCATCACGTGCGCGAATCAATGCTACGCCGCCGCCAGCAACAATACCTTCTTCAACCGCTGCGCGTGTTGCGTGTAATGCATCTTCTACACGGGCTTTTTTCTCTTTCATTTCTACTTCAGTTGCCGCGCCCACTTTAATCACTGCAACACCGCCAGCTAATTTAGCTACGCGTTCTTGTAGTTTTTCACGATCATAATCGCTGCTTGATGCTTCAACTTCTGCTTTGATTTGTGTAATGCGTGATTTGATGTTGGCTTCTGCACCAGCGCCGTCAATGATGATGGTATTTTCTTTACCGATCTCGATACGTTTAGCTGAACCTAATTGGTCTAGTTTCACGTCTTCTAGTTTTAGGCCAACTTCTTCAGCGATAACAGTACCGCCTGTTAGGATAGCGATATCTTCTAACATGGCTTTACGACGATCACCAAAACCAGGTGCTTTAACAGCCACTGTTTTTAAGATGCCGCGAATGTTGTTCACTACCAAAGTAGCTAATGCTTCACCGTCGATATCTTCAGCCACGATTAATAGTGGACGACCTTCTTTAGCCACTTGCTCTAAAGTTGGAAGTAAATCACGGATGTTTGAGATTTTTTTGTCGTGTAATAACACGTATGGATTTTCAAGTAATGCGATTTGACGCTCTTGGTTGTTGATGAAGTATGGTGATAAGTAACCACGGTCAAACTGCATACCTTCAACTGTTTCTAATTCATTTTCTAAACCAGAACCATCTTCAACAGTAATCACGCCTTCTTTACCCACTTTTTCCATTGCTTCTGCAATGATTTGGCCAACTGATTCGTCTGAGTTAGCTGAGATAGAACCAACTTGTGCGATTTCTTTGCTGGTTGTACATGGTTTTGATTGCGATTTTAACTCGCCAATCGCTGCTTCAACCGCTTTATCAATACCGCGTTTTAGATCCATTGGGTTCATGCCTGCAGCCACTGATTTCATGCCTTCGCGGATAATCGCTTGTGCTAGCACTGTTGCTGTTGTTGTACCGTCACCAGCGATATCATTGGTTTTAGAAGCCACTTCTTTCACCATTTGTGCGCCCATGTTTTCGAATTTATCGCTAAGCTCGATTTCTTTAGCCACTGAAACACCATCTTTAGTGATGGTTGGTGCGCCAAA
>JBFJJY010000339.1:0-2031 GCA_041612055.1 Methylophilaceae bacterium
AAGGACTTGGAACTATGATGAAAAAAATGCTGTGTTTTGCGATGGTGATGTTTTGTATTCAAACAGCACAAGCCGCAGAAAATTTATATGAAAAACACTACAAGGCACAGAATAATAGTAACTTAAAGTCCATGCAAGCGAACCCAGATACGAAAATGTACGTCAGTAATCATTTTGACGATGACAACATTAGTATGTTGGAAAATGGCTATGACATGATGGGGAGTAGCGGCTTTGAGGCAGGGAGTATTACACCTGACCTAGCACTAGAGCATGCAAGATCGATTCATGCGGATGTTGTGCTGGTTTACAGTAAATATGCATCAAAAAAATCTTCGCTTTCGACATTGCAAACGATTAAAGAGGCAGCAAAAACAACAGGCGAAATTGATCCAGAGGTGTTAGCAGGTGATGAAGAGCAATATAAATACTATGCCAGCTATTGGGCAAAGTTGCCGATGCCTTTGCTGGGCTTACATGTTATCAAGCTGAAACATAAAGATAATGAGAGTGAACAAGTTATTGAAGATGAAGGGTTGAAAGTGTTAGCCGTCATCAAAAATTCCTCAGCATTTAAAGCTGGGTTAAAAAGAGGCGATGTGTTATTGAAAATGGGTGGTATCGACTTACAGACACCAGCGCAGCTTTCCGAGGCGGTTGGTAAATACAAAGGTAAAGACGTTAAGATTAGTTATAAAAGGAACGATGTTTTAGCGGATACCAGTGCGACATTGAAAGTGCAGTAAGTGACTATTTGCGATGAAAATAGACGGTTGCAATCGTTAAAACTAACCATGTAATCAAGGTGCTGCGCCGATTGGACGTTGGTTATTGTTGAGCGGCTTCTATCGTTTCACGCAATAACTTAAATAGCTCTCTTGTGCTTTTGGGTGGCTTATTATTGGTTTGTTCTTTGAGCGCATTGCGACACAAGGTGCGAATTTGTTGTACATCTGCATTAGGGTAGGCGGCGAGAAATTCTTGTAGCGCGTCAGACTGTGGTTCAGGCGACTCTTGAATAAGGCGATCGCGCCAGCGCTCTAGCGCATGGAAACGTGCGTTTTCTTCATTGTTTTTACCTTCCCAGCGAGCGAGTTGTTCGACAATTGGCTCAATATCCGTATCACGCATAAGGCGACCAATATATTGCAATTGACGACGAATAGCGCCATTTGCAGTCAGTCTTTTAGCTTCCATGACAGCGTCATGTAAACGTTCTTCTAAGTTAAGTTTATTAATTTGATCTTTTGTTAATGCAATTAACTTTTTGCCCACCATTTGCTGCGCATCTGCTTCTGCTTTGCGTTTGGTTTTGCTGATAAACTCTTGTTCGACATCATTTTCTTGCATGTTTTTAATAGACTTTGCTTTAGATACTACCGATGCACGGTATGATAACAGTTTTAATGATTTACTATAATGGATTGCTGTAAAAATTGAGAGATGATGAATCAAGACGCTTTAAAACAAATCAGTGAAGACGCCCTTAAAATAGCTAAACAAGCTGGCGCTTCGGATGCAGAAGTAGATGTGAGTTTTGGTACAGGACAAACTGTTTCTGTACGTAAAGGTGAAACTGAAAATATAGAATACAACCGAGATAAATCAATCTCAGTCACAGTTTTTTTTGGGCATAAAAAAGGCTATGCAAGTAGTTCAGACTTTAGTCCGCAAGCGATTAAAGATACAGTTGAAGCAGCTTGTAATATTGCTAAATTTACCGCAGAAGATCCATTTTGTGGGCTGGCAGATGCGCATTTAATGGCGCAAACGTTTCCTGACTTGAATTTGTATCATCCTTGGACGCTACAGATAGAAGAGGCTGGCGAACTAGCTAAACGTTGTGAAGCAGCCGCACTGGCTGTTGATACAAAACGCATTACTAATTCTGAAGGGGCGAGTGTCTCGACCAATGAGGGTCAGTTTGTCTATTCTAATAGCCATGGTTTTTCAGGCGGCTACCCTAGTTCTCGACATAGCATTAGTTGTTCAGTGATTGCTGAGGCGGCAGGTGCTATGCAGCGAGATTAT
>JBFJJY010000340.1:0-2007 GCA_041612055.1 Methylophilaceae bacterium
CCGATCTTGGCAATATCGGTCTCAACAAATAAATTAACGAGTCTTTTGTTGACGAGTTCGTCACGATATTCATATTGGGTCTGTAAACCATCAATTTTCTCTCCAAAACGCTCAACAGATTGCTGTAATTGGCTGAGTCGCTGCTGTGTGGCAGAGTCCTCAAAAGTGCGTTGTTTAAATAATTGATCAGAGTCTCGCTGTAGTTCTTTGTAGAAATTTTTCAATTGACCAAATGCGGCTGAAGTACCCGTTTGGCTGTAAATCAAAATATAACGATGCAACTCTGATATATCTTTATCGATAGTTAGCATTAAGTTTGTGTTTATGCTTTCTTGCATATAAAGCTTAAACGTATTACGGAACTCATTTAAACTAAAAAAGTTGATGAGCGTGACAAACAAACCCAGCAATAGAACGCCAGTAAAACCAAGTAAAATGCGTTGGCTAATATTAAGTTTATCTAGAACATTCATGGCGATTGTATGGTTGTTAAGCGAGTAATAAATCGTACCAACGCTGTAAAGAATATTCATAATTATCCATGACTGTATTCCATACTGCGACATGGCTAAACCGATTGATGTAAGATCCGCCCGTCCTAATATCACCTGCTGGAACTGATACACGTCCATCAGTTCCTTTAAGTGGCACGCTGGTCGGCTTTCCTCCATACCAGTAATCCCATTCATTTTTACTTAATAACGGTCGTGAACGCTCTGGGTTGGAAATGTAGTAACCTTGACGGGCAACAAATGCACCAGCCCAACCACTCAACCACCAATTCATATAATCATATGCCGCATCTTTGACAGCGCCTTTACATTCACGCGATAGACACATGACCCCATGCCATGCGCGATATCCCTCTTTTGGCGCAGCATATGTAACAGGAATGCCTTGCCCATTGGCAGTGGAAACGCCGGGAGAGAACATGCTGCCTATCGCCATACGGCCACTTGTCATGTAATCAACTGATTGAGGTACACTGTTCCAAAAACCTGCAAAATGATTTTCTTTTTTAAAGTTGATGAGAATATAAAACAATGTATCGATTTCTGCCGTTGTCATATTACTCATGTCGGCAAAGGTCATTAACCCTTTTGCTTGCGCAGCCAGTGCTAAGTCAAAAATCCCAATAGTAGGCGCATTGACAATGCCAACTTTACCTTTCCATTGCTCATCTAATAACCAACCCCAGCTTTCTGTTTGATATGGTTGTCCCTTGGGAATGATATCGGTGTTATAACCAAATGAATCAACATTATGTACATACGGCACAAAGCTGACTTTGCCTGTAAATTTTTCGCCTAATTGACCGTCTTTTTGTACATGCAAAATTTTATATGGGGCGTCTCCTAACCCGATTGACGCCTTTGGTGTGATGCGCCCTTTTTTTGAAATGCTATTAATTTCATCCCAATAAGTCAGCCTATCGGTATCTAAAGCTTGTATAGCCTGAGCCTGCCATAATGTTTTGATACTATCCGTCCACTGCTCATAAACATCAAAAGATTCTGGGCGCGTCACTGCTTTTTGTAGGAGCTCAGCTTCACCTCTTGGCTCAAAGATTAAATCAATCCCTAAATCAGCCGTCGCCTGCTTACGTATTTCTGCTTGCAAGGTGACGTGCGTACCCATTACGCGTAAAGTCACTTTAGATTTAGCAAAGACATATGGCGCGTGCAGGCCAACCAAACCAACTCCAGTGGTTTTGATGGCGTTCTTTAAGAAGCTGCGGCGACTATGTGGTGTATCTAACATGTGTTTTTGTTGCCTTTATTTAATCGACAGCTGCACTGAAAACATCAACCATAAGGTGTTACTAAAATTTGTTACATACAACAAACTTCACTATCCTGCAGTCAATAGTTGATCTTCTGCTTGATTCAGTTCTTTCTCCCACTTCTTTAGCCAGTCTGAAATTTGATTGCCTTCAATTGGTCGACTAATCCAATAGCCTTGTGCCCGCGTACACCCCGCTGCTTTTAACAAATCTAACTTTTCAGC
>JBFJJY010000341.1:0-1993 GCA_041612055.1 Methylophilaceae bacterium
AATAGCTTATGTCACTTGTTTCGACAGATTTTGATTAATCTTTAGGTTTAGTTTGTTTAATATTGATGCGACTATTCATCTCGCCCATAGAAAAGCCGACTAGATGACTTAGTCGGCTTTTGCTGGCTTGATTACTAAACCAATTAACGTAACAACGATGTAATGTTGTTAGGTGCTTGGTTAGCTTGTGATAACGCTGCTGTACCTGCTTGTTGAAGAATGCTGTTCTTCGTCATGTTGGCAGATTCTGTCGCATAGTCAGTGTCCATAATCGCACTTAATTGTGCTGCAATGTTGACTGCTGAGTTACCCAAGTTGTTAGATGCTGATTGGAATGTCGCCATGTCCGCACCAAACCTTGCTCGTGCTGTAGATGCTTGTGTTAAAGCTGTATCAAGTTCTGCTACAGTTGCGCTACCTGCGTTTGCTAAAGTAATCGCAGGTAATGCAACACCCACACCAGTGACTGTACCGCCATCTGCATTCACAACCACTGCACCTGTTGCTACCACTAATGCCGTAATACGTGTATTTTCTGCTAATAATGCTGTTGTTTCTGTACCTGTTGCTGTACCACCTAATTGCACGGCAATTTCACGTAAACGTTGTAAGTTCTCGGTGATTTGGCCAACATAACTGTCGTTTGTTTGTGCTTTGGTGATGCCTTCATTTGCATTACGCTGTGCTTGTAATGAGCCACGTAATTTTGAATCAAAGCCAATTGCACTCACCAAACCAGTTGCGTCATCTCTTGCAGAGTTAATACGACTACCTGATGATAAACGGGCTAATGATGTATCCAATGCCATTTTTGATTTGTTTAACGCGTTCACGTTAAACATCGATGCTACGTTTGTTCCTAATACTGCTGCCATGATAATACTCCTTAAATAAGTTAATAATTAGCGCTGCTTCAACAGCCTAATTACCGTGCTGTTAAAAATATTATCGGTATGTGTTAAATAAAATTTAGGGTTGAGTCATAAACTTTATTTCTTAAACACCAACAAATCAGTCTATGCAACTGTGACGGCACCATTTATTAAATCTTTAGGACTACCATTAAAATTCATATAATATTTATTATAATCAGACACTTAATTTAATACAACAAACTGATGTAGATGGCTTTCTAATCAAAAACCGCATTCGCTTTAGCATCTAAACAGTTTAAACATGTAACAAAAAAGCTTAAAAAAATGATTGTTAAGCAGAAAATATCGAGGCTAGGTACCAGAAAACTGGTAAAAAAGTGAGACGTTTAATCTATTCGACTAGATTATTTTTGATGGCATAATGCGTGAGCTCCGCATTATGTTTAAGCTGCATTTTTTCGAGTAGGCGGGTGCGATACATACTGATTGTTTTGACTGAAAGTGATAATTTGTTGGCAATCTCTCCAACGGAAAGACCAGATGCTATCAGTATTAGTGTTTCATATTCACGATTAGATAATGTTTCATGTAATGCTTTTTCACTTTCACCAGAAACTTGGTTCGCTAATATCTCCGCCACAGCAGCACTGATATAGTATTTTCCCTTTGCAAGTATATGCACAGCATTTACCAAATCATCAGATGCGCTTTGCTTACAGAGATAGCCAGATGCCCCAGCTTTTAAAGCTCTTACCGCATATTGATCCTCACGGTGCATTGAAAGCATCAATACAGGCAAGCGGGGACTATCTTTTCTAATATATTGCAACGCTTCAATCCCGCTGCGGTCAGGTAGTGAAATATCTAGCAATAACACATCAACATTCAGCTCTCGACACTGTTTAATGGCTTCATTGGCTGTACCCGCCTCTGCAATCACCTCAATATCGCCAGCTTCAGCCAGTACTTGTTTAAGACCAGCCCTTAAAATTGCATGATCATCTACAATAATGATGTTAATTTTCTTTTCCATATTGTCTATTTTAATCGCATTTTCAGTTAACTTACTTTATTAAGCCTGTCTTAACTATCATTTGGTAAGATCACGGTTACAGTCG
>JBFJJY010000342.1:0-1988 GCA_041612055.1 Methylophilaceae bacterium
AGAATAATGTCGCTAGGAGTTTGCACGTATTAGCCTTGTTTAAATGGTTGAAACTAGTGTAGCAAATAGGGTGAGTTAATGAAATGTAATATGCCTATTCAGTTATTAATACGTCCTAATCTTGATGGTGATTAATAGTATCTTTTTTGCTTAAATTTCTGTCGAAAAATCGAAGGGCAACTTGTTGAATAGTCTGGTGAAGTTTGGGGCGGATTTTTTCAGTATTGCTTCGGTGCCCGCAAAAATCAAAACGATGAAAGTATGTCAATAACTTGCCGAGTGTTGTACATTCTGGCATGAATACAAAATGCCCACCTTCATTAAGGCGTATCAGTTCTGCTTGAGGGATATGTTGACTAAAGACCTGTGCATTGTGTGAGAATTGAACAAGATTATCATCCTCGGCAGCCACAATCATCACTGGTGCTTTAATGCTATTAAGACTATCTATACTGATTGCAGGACCTAATGCAGGCGCCATTGCAAATACAGCTTTTACTCTAGTATCCAAATAAGAAAGCGTTGATTTGGTGGCATCGATTGTATTGAAATCCGCACCTGCAACTAGGTCACACTCCTGCTGCCAGTTTTTAGTTTCGCAATAGGCTTGCATTTGTTCTACATGGTATTGGGCTCCTGCGAGTGCAAGTGCAGTATAACCGCCAGCTGAGTGACCAGCCACGCCAATTAATTGAGCGTTGATTCGCTCTTTCCAAATCTTATGCTTGAGTAATCTATTAAGTGTGAAGCTAATATCTTGGGGACGTTCCCATACCTCGATGGATGCTTCTGGTGTGTTTTCCATCCAAGTATTTAACCAATGTGATGGGGCTGCAACTATATAACCATTTGCTGCCAGTGATTCCGCCAACCAAGACTGATCAATGTGACTTCCTCTATCTCCATGAGACAACATGATTAATGGATAGCGGCCATTGACTGATAAGTAAGGCGCATCCACAATCGCAGTGCCTTTAAAGGCCGTGTAATAAGTGATGCGTTCTGCATTCATTGCTTTTTCGGCTGGGTACCAAACTCTGATTTCAATCGGCCTATTTCTGCTTTGGTCAATAAACTTCAGAAAAGTGGTGCCAACTTCACTGCCCCAGCTGGGAAAAGGTAGTGTGAAAAGTAAGTATGTACATAATGTAAATAATAATTTCATTATTGAATCCATTTATGTAATTGTGATTTTATAAAAAATGAGTGCATAAGGAGCGGTCAACTACTGAGTTTAAGTGCTGTCTTACTATTATATGGCTGTATTGATTAGGCCAATTCTTTTGAGCAATCTCTGTAATACGTTAAAATTCGGACCTTCTATTTTTACTTCCTTTTTTGAAAGTTCACTATGGCTCGTCGTTCTCGTCGTCAACAAGAAGTACCTGCGGAGGTGTCCGCGCCTGTCATGGTTGAGTCGCTTGACCAAGAGGGGCGTGGGGTTGCGCATGTGGATGGTAAGGCCATTTTTATTGATGGTGCGTTGCCGACTGAGAAAGTGACGTATCAAATTACCCGTAGTAAAGATAAATATGCGTTTGCCAATGTGGTGGAAGTGCTTAAGCAGTCAAACTTGCGAGTGACGCCGCAATGTCAGTATTTTGGTTATTGTGGTGGGTGCAAATTGCAGCATTTGGATTTTGTTGGGCAGGTGTCGGCTAAGCAACGATTACTCGAAAACGATATTAAACATATTGGCAAAGCCAAGCCTGACAATATATTGCCGCCTTTATTTGGCCCAACGTGGGGCTATCGTCATAAGGCGCGGTTGAGTGTGAAGTATGTGGCGAAAAAAGAGCGGGTATTAGTTGGCTTTAATGAAAAAGGTACGCGCTTTGTGGCGGATATGCAAAGCTGTGAAGTGTTGGCGCCAGAAGTGTCTGCGCTAATTACGCCTCTGCAAGAGCTCATATTTAACCTCAGTTTGCGCGACAAAATTCCACAGTTGGAGATTGCTGTGGGCGAGCCAGCAGAGCAAGGTGCTGGTA
>JBFJJY010000343.1:0-1966 GCA_041612055.1 Methylophilaceae bacterium
ATCTTTGGCACAAGCGGACATCAGTCACAACCTGAAGGACACGTCATTTCCAATTTTCAATTAGCCGCAAGTGATACACAGCCCCGTAATCATTACATTAAATCCATTTGTAGAACAGACGCAGTCATTCGAGTCTTTGTTCATCATATGACTCTAAAGAAAGACTTTAGATACATCAACGCCGCAGGTAAAGACATGACATTCTCCACATGGGAAAGTCAACGTGTATCAGTGCCAACAAAAAACAACCATCCATGTGGTGTATCTAATACTGTTTGTAAAGAAAATCTACGCATTAATCACTACGCATTAAAATCAGCAGAAGAGTTTATAAACAAAAAGAAATATAAAGGGAGCAGCATGACCGGCAAGGAAAATGTTAAGGGAAACAGCTATTTTCAAGCATTCGATTTAAATGATGAAAAAGTTATGATTGATGATAGACATATTCAAAGATTTAAAAGAAAGCAAGCCGAACTAAAAAGAATGCTTGATGGTGCAATTTCACTATAAACTGAATTGTAATTTCCTCCTTACAAGCTTATTGCAGAACCTCTAAGCCAACAGAGGACCAATGCGAAAGTATTCTTGACAACAAGTCTGTTTCTGAAGCTAAGCAACCCGTCTTTGATAAAAGTAATAATAAACCTTCCTCCCTTTGTTGCTTCGATAGCTTTGAAAGCGATGCTAACTTAGTTTCTAAATACAAAGTTTCACCCTTTTTTGCATATAATTTCATAGCCAGTCTAACTGCCATATTTTGCACTGCATTATTATCAGGATTCGTTGCTAAAAGTATATTATTAAGAGCCATTGCCTTTTCAACATCTCCTTCTTGTTCAAGTAAATCACAATAAGGAATAATAATCCCAGGCTTATTAGGTGCCATCTCTGCCGCCTTTTTAAAACAAACTAATGCACCAGCAACATCACCAGCTTCACGCAATAACGTTGCTTTAAACACCCAAAAATTTGGATTATTAGGATTTTTCTCAATGGCAAGATTAGCAAAGTAAGTGGTTAGCTCACTGTCATTAATAGCTTTATAACATTGCGCAAGTTGATGATACATATAAGGATGAACGGTTTTTAAAGTCAAACACCAACGCCATCCTTTTATCGCTAAAGACCATTGCTGATGCTTTTGTAACCAAAAAGCTAGAGCATTATTCACTTTGGTAATTGTTGGCCATGTTGATTGACACCAGTTAAAAACAGCTGAGTATGCATCTAAATCGATATTCTCTTGTTTAAAAACTGCTTCATCAAACTGTTGGCTAACCGCATCTTCATTCTCTTGTATTTTAAGAAGCGTGATTAAATCATTAGCACTCACCTGAGGAAATTTAACAGGTTTAATTAGCGTATCTGGAATTTGTTCAGCCTTAGTTAAAACAGACTGAGAAGATTTCCATAGTACTAATCTTTTTTGGTTTTCATCTGACTCTTTCACCCAGATAGGAGATTCATCATCATGCTTTAACTCTGCCAAAGCCAATAACGATTGCCAAACAGAATCCAGTTCGAGCACCAAACGCACAGGCAATGTTGCTAAAATTTGCTGACTAGCTTGATCTCTCAACCAATCAGGTCGAAAAGGAGACTCAGCATTTTCATCTAAAGCGAATTGGAATTTTGTATTAATGGTTGCAATTAGTGGTTGCCCATTAAACAAAGCACGTTGTGTCGCTAGTAGTGTTTTTGAAGGATGAGCACGAGAAAATGCCAAAATCCGTTTGCAATAAGAAAGCCACATTCTTGCAGCTAAAGTAGGATTTTGCCAAAAAGCAAAATGTGCGGGATAAATGCTATCCGCTAATGAAAACGCCAACTCTCGACTATGGCGATGTAATAACGACTCGATACAACTAGACCAATGTCGCAAGACAAATAAATAATGCCCACGCTCCTCAAGAACGCTATCCCACTCAGGTAAAAAAAGACAAGCTCTCGGGTCTTTAACACC
>JBFJJY010000344.1:0-1950 GCA_041612055.1 Methylophilaceae bacterium
ATCAATTTTAACGTCACTAACAAACAAATGAGAATAACCAACATCAAAAGTTGAAGTTGGAGTTATTTGATAACTAGCGCCTAACGAGACCCATTTCCGATCATTACCTGGAATACGGGGAGTACGAAATTCATCTTTAATTGCTTCTTCATCGTAGGCCAAGCCTGCACGTAGTTTAATTAAATCACTGTAGCGGTAATTAACTCCAATAGAATAACGCATTGTATTTTCCCAATTCTCAGGAGTTACTGTCAAAGTTGTTCCTGTACCGTTATCACGCAATATTCTCAACTCTCTAAATCGACTCCAACGCGTCCAAGTTATATCACCCATCAAATCCCATTTATCGTTTAGCTTACTAAAGGCACTCAATGAAAAGGTTTCAGGCAAAGTTACGGCAGCAGTAACATCTGTATTAAGCGTTCTAGTTGGAATTCCATCTAGTGCAGTTAAAGTAGACTTAGAATCACCTTCTAGCTTCTGTTTAACTTTAGAACGATAAGCCAGCCCAATACGACTATCATCCGTCACTTGAAAAATAGCACCTAGATTATATCCAAATCCCCAATCATCACCTTTAACAACAACTTCTTCTTCGCTAGCGCCTGCATTTGCAAGACTAGTTAATTCAGCCTCAGCTCGCATAAAAGAAAAACCCATACCCAAAGAAAGACGGTCGTTAACTTTAAAAGCAATGGAAGGATTAATATTAATTGTTTTTAACTCAGATTTGATCGCTTGGAAACGTCCAAGCCATTGCTTGTCATATTCTGTTTTAAGACCAAATGGTGCACTTATTCCCACACCAATTTTCACAATAGGTGAAAGCGAAGTCATAAAATACAGATTAGGAACAAAAGCCAAATCACCAGCATTCCCACCTTCACCTCCTAGTGGCCTGAACTGACCAGGTTCAGACTTTATATCATTAAACTCTGCACTAGGTTTTATTAAATGCAATGCACCAACAGCTTGTGTACCCTCTATATAAGTCATCCCTGCTGGATTAAAAAAAATGGTACTCGCATCTTCTGCAATCGCTGCAGCGCCAGCATAGGCATTTCCCATTCCGCTTGCATTTTGTTCAATCAAGGCAAATCCTGCTGCTTCTACATGACTACTAACAAGCAAAGTGAAGCTTATCATCGCTATTTTTATTTCCGCCTTTTTCATTACCAACCCCTCAGAATATTGATATGTTAACTTCACCTTTTTTCTTAATTATTAACCATATCCTACTAATTTTTATAAATTAAGTACAGCTAAAAGTAATGGGAACGCCTTTTATGAAATTGGTTTGATTTAATAATGGAAAATATGCAGTAGATATTTGATTTATACTCTCTGCCTATCAACAACTATACATGATGCAACTATGGATCCAATTTCAAGTATTGCACTTGCTAGCGGCTTAAGTTGGGCGAGTGGATTCCGACTTTATGCGACCGTTTTTATCGTTGGGGTGTTGGCAAAATTCAATTTAATTGCTCTGCCGAGTAGCTTAGATATACTGAGCAACCCTATGGTTATTGGCATTGCTGGCAAACTGATGGTGATTGAATTTCTTGCAGATAAATTCCCCTATATTGACAGCATGTGGGACAGCATCCAGACATTTATTCGCATTCCAGCAGGCGCATTACTCGCCATGGGAGCGATGAATAGTAGTGATCCATTAATCGCCACTTTAGCAGCATTATTAGGTGGTTCACTCACTGGCATAACACATGCCACCAAAGCCAGTAGTCGGGTGATGATTAACACATCCCCCGAACCAGTTAGCAACATGGTCACTTCTGTTGGCGAAGATGGTTTATTCCTCACTGGGGGATGGTTAGCATTGATGCACCCAGCTATTTTTCTTGGTTTATTGGCAATATTTGTCGTGTTGATGCTGTGGATACTACCTAAAATATGGCGAGGTTTTCGTTCAATTATTGGATTCTCAAC
>JBFJJY010000345.1:0-1947 GCA_041612055.1 Methylophilaceae bacterium
AGCAACTCTATTAATACAGCTTGCTTGTCAGCTTGTGATGTTGCATATACTTTTTGCTGCACATTCTCGGAAGTTGCGTTGCTTCTTGCCACTTCAATAAGAATGGGCTTGTTTAAGAACTCATCTGATAGCTTTTTAATTTCTTTTGAGAATGTTGCTGAAAACATTAAGGTCTGGCGCTCTTTAGGCAGCAGTGCCAAAATGCGTTTTAAATCAGGCATAAAGCCCATATCTAACATACGATCAGCTTCATCCAGAACCAAGATTTGTACTTGATTGAGTTGAATGGTTTTTTGCTCAATATGATCCAATAAACGACCTGGAGTTGCGACCAAAATCTCAACACCGGCTTTTAGCGGAGGCATTTGTTTTTTAATATCAACACCACCAAATACGACCAAACTACGTAAATCTGTATTTTTAGCGTAAGTTTGTACACTTTCTTCAACTTGAATCGCTAGCTCACGCGTTGGTGCTAATACCAGTGCGCGGACAGGATGTTTTGCTGGGGAAGTGCTCGCGCTAGCTAAAGGCAATAATTTATGCAAAATAGGTAACGTGAATGCTGCTGTTTTACCAGTACCAGTTTGTGCACCAGCCATTAAATCAACACCAGTTAGTGCAAGTGGAATGGCTTGCGCTTGAATGGGTGTTGGTTGTGTGTAGCCAGTGTCAGCCACTGCTTGCAGCAGTGGTGCTGCAAGCCCCAGCGAATGGAAGTCGACGACTTCTACTAGGTTAGCTGAATTTACTTCTGTTGATTTCGATTCTTTTTTATCTGTCATAAGCAACAATTAAGCGAAGTTACGTGAACGTCGAGCACCGTCATTATCCGAACGACGTGGGGCATGATTGCCTGCTGCATTGCCACCACTACGTTGAGGACGTGGTTTACCAAATTTTTCATTGGATATCTTAGCTGAACCGCGGTTCGTGCCATTATTTGGTGCGGTATGACGGCTGTTTTGGTTACGGCCATTGCCAGCGCCTCGCGCTACTTCTTTTGCAAACTGTAAGTTAGTATCTTTTGTATAGTGCACGCTATTGCCATTCACTTCAGAAGATGGACTAGCGCCATCATTGGTACGTGGTGGACGGCTTTTTGCTGGTCTATCGCTAAAGCGCGTATCGCTTGGTTTTCCTCTTGATGGACGGTCTGCAGCAGCGCGATCACCAAAACTACGGCCTCTTTCGCCCGCATTGTCACGCGAGTTGCCACGAGATTCATTACTATTGCGACCTTTGTAGCCACCTGAACGAGAATCGCTATTGCGACTGCCACGGCCTTTGCCACGTTTGCCTTCTGGAGCGTTCATATTAATTGGACGCTTAGGTTCAAAGCCTTCAATCACTGAGGCTTCAAGACGCTGACCCGTATACTCTTCAATTTTACGTAACACATGTCTATCCATGTTTGTTGCAAATGCAATTGCAATCCCTTTTTGGCCAGCGCGACCAGTACGGCCAATACGATGGACATAATCTTCTGCAAATTTAGGTAAGTCATAGTTAATGACATGGCTAATGCCTTTAACATCAATCCCACGTGCAGCCACATCAGTTGCCACTAATACTTTAACATCGCCATGACGTAGTTTTGTTAACGTTCTATTACGAGCGCCTTGTGTCATATCGCCATGTAAGGCAGCGGTTTTATGGCCCGCAGCATATAAGTCTTCGGCTAGTAAATCAGCATGACGTTTGGTGCTAGTAAAGATAATCGCCTGATCAACATCTGGCTCAATCAATAGATGCTCAAGCAATTTGTTTTTATGGTTCATATCATCAACATGATGTAAGCGTTGTTCGATATTTTCATGTTTTTCTTTTTGAGCAGCAACTTGAATGGTCACTGGGTTGTTTAAAATATCTTGTGCAATGCGACCAATATTACCGTCTAATGTGGCAGAGAATAATAAGGTTTGACGCTCTTTAGGCAAAGCATCG
>JBFJJY010000346.1:0-1936 GCA_041612055.1 Methylophilaceae bacterium
GCGATAGAAAAAGTATTTCCGCACTGTTCTATTACGCTGCCTCATTTTGGTGTTTTAGAGACCAGTTTATGTGTGAAACATATTACAGAAACAGTGATGTTAAATGGCTCAAAAAAATTCCGAGTTGGATTTGCATTTGTCGGCTTGTCGCGAGAACAGGAACGGCCAGTTCAGCAATATGTGACGCAGCTGGAACGAGAGGCCTTGGTATTAGCGAGGGGTGAGTAAGACCGCTTGTTTTTGAATGAATATGCAATATTTAAATGGATGAATGATTTGGTACAACAATCAGCTAACAACCTACTTTTTGATGTTTTGATGCGCGGTATTCAAGACAAAGCGTTCTTATTAGATGCGACGTCTATGCAATTAATTGACGCCAGTCAAAGCGCTTGTGATAGCCTTGGTAGTTTGAGTACGTTACAACAGCAACCATTACAAACAATAATGGGCGTCAGTCAACAGTCATTAGCCGCCTTTGTCAGGTCGAACCCATTAATCACTAAGCGAGCAATTCCTAGCAAAGCGAGTGACATCAGATTCTCATCTTTAAATCATTTAAATGTCGCGGTGATTGAAGCCGATGATTGTCAATATATATTAGCCATTCAATCGGTGAATCACGATGCTGCGCTGGCCAACTTAGATGAAAACGATACCCGATTTAAAGTATTGGTTCAAAATACACTAGGCTTGGTATTTGAGTTTCAGATGAATGCTAATGGCATTAGCTTTGACTATTTAAGTGATGGTTGTCGCGCACTATTAGGAGTGGATGCCGAATCATTAAAACAATCGCCCCAGCATTTTTTTGATTTTATGGATAAAGATGACCGTATGCGCTTAGAAGCGAATATTAAAGCTTCTGCTAATCGTTTGACTATGTTGAACTGGGAAGGGCGCTTTTGGATTGATGAGTGGCAAGATACAAAATGGGTGAATGTCAGAGCGAGCCCAAGAAAACTAGCTAATAATGCAATTCAGTGGTCTGGCATTATGACCAACATCACCCAGAGTAAATCAGAAAAAATCGAATTGGAACAATCTCGCCAACGGCTAGCTGAACTGTCTGCACATTTGAATTCGGTTAAAGAGCAAGAACGAACCCGTATTGCGCGAGAAATTCATGATGATTTAGGCGGCAATTTAACGGTAATCAAAATTGGCTTAGCATCATTACTCAAACATTTGCCACAAGACCAGCAATCATTAATTGAAAAAACCCAAACGCTGAAATCAATTGTTGATGCCACTTTTGAGGCCGTACATCGAATCTCTGGCGACTTAAGGCCTAATATATTAGAGCTCGGTATTGTTGCAGCATTAGAGTGGCAGACAAAAGAGTTTGAGAAACAGTTTGATATCCCTTGTACATTCGTGACGGATAACCATGATGAAAAAGGAACGACAGAACAAGCGATCACGCTTTTCAGGGTTTGCCAAGAGGCGATGTCGAATATTGCAAAATATGCACAAGCGACAAGTGTAGAGGTTGCATTATTCTTTAGCCCGCAACAAATTAAACTATTGATTGCTGATAATGGTGTTGGCATTCATCCTCGTGATGTGATTAAACCAGATGCTTTTGGATTGCGTGGCATGGAGGAGCGGGTTACGGCATTGCGAGGAAAGTTTTCTATTGATGGTTCCTCTGGTAAAGGAACGACTGTAACCGTGATATTACCAAACGATAGTTAAGACACACTTAATAAATAAGTTAATTGAAAGTTATGCGATTAAAATAAACAGTATGGAAAAGAAAATTAATATCATTATTGTAGATGATCATGCGATTTTAAGGGCTGGCCTTAAGCAAGTATTGGCTGAGGCAGGCGACATTGAGGTAATTGCAGAGGCGGGTACAGCCAATGAAGCCATTAAACAGTGTCGAGAGCTGAATGTTGATGTGTTATTGCTAGATATTTCACTACCTGAC
>JBFJJY010000347.1:0-1922 GCA_041612055.1 Methylophilaceae bacterium
AGCTATTTCGACCTAAACGACTCATTTGTGCCGATATTGAGAACCTACCAATTGCCGATAACAGCATGGATATTGTGTGGTCAAATTTAGCCATTCAATGGTGTAATGATTTAGATAAAAGTTTTATTGAAATTGCGCGTTTATTAAAACCCAATAGCTTGTTTATATTCAGCACGTTTGGCCCTGATACACTGAAAGAATTGCGTGCAGCCAGCAATAATGGCGAGACACATGTCAGTCGCTTTATTGATATGCATGATATTGGCGATGCCCTAACACGTAATGGTTTTAATGCGCCAGTGCTCGACGTTGAACGTTATACCTTGACTTATGATGATCTCAAAAGCGTGATGATCGATTTGAAATCGATAGGTGCGCACAACGCCACACAAGGCCGAGGGCGGGGTTTAACTGGTAAAAGCTTCTTCAAAAATCTAACTGAACAATACGAAAAGTTTCGTGTCGATGGGAAGTTACCCGCGACATTCGAAGTGATTTATGGTCACGCGTGGACGCCAGAAGTAAAACAAGATGATCATGGTTTAGGAGAGGGCGTTTCTCCAATTAGTTTTAGGCCTAGAAAATAAGCAAGATGACCACTGCATTTTTTGTTACTGGAACCGATACCGAAATTGGTAAAACCCATGTGGCTTGCCTGTTATTAAAACAATACGCAGCGCAAGGTCTAAAAGTAATCGGCATGAAACCCATCGCTGCAGGTTGCGAATTGGTGAATGATGAATGGGTCAATGATGATGTACAAAGACTCATCGCTGCCAGCAATGTAAAAGCACCCATCGATTTAATCAATCCTTACCGTTTCAAAGAACCCATCGCCCCACATTTAGCGGCGGAAAATGCAGGCGTGACCATTCAAATTGAAACGATATTAGATGCGTTTCAGCAACTATCCGCTATGGCTGATGTGGTGATTGTAGAAGGCGCAGGTGGTTTTTTAGTCCCGCTCAATAAAAATGACAGCATGGCTGATTTGGCGATGGCTTTAGGTGTTCCAACTATCTTGGTCGTAGGTATGCGCCTAGGCTGTATTAATCATAGCTTGTTAACGGTAGAAGCGATTAAAGCACGTGGTCTGGCCTTGCATGGATGGGTGGCGAATCATATTGATCCTGAGATGGATGTGCAAAAAGAGAATATTCGGACGATTACGGAGCAATTGGGTTTGGAGCCGATGATGGTTTCGGAGTGGGTTGGGTAGCGTTCTAACTAGACTCATCACTGCAATGATTGCTCCTTCCCCATAACGTGAGAAGGTTAGGATGGGGGCGGAATGGTAATTTGTATTGTTACCCATATATCCAATATCAGTTAACTTTTTACCAAGTCGCTTTTGCGAGCTTTTGCTCTGCAAAATGCCTGCTTAAACCATTTCGCGCGACGGCGACCCTATTTTGACAATCGACTTAGCGCTTAAGCGCTTAGTGATACTGGAGACGCCGTTTACGGGTGCAAGATGCAATGTTATTTGCAATAAGCTATTTGTGAATCTCTCTCCTTGTCGGGGGTAGCCCGACAGCTAGTCACTTTCTTTTGCTTGTGCCAAAGAAAGTAACCAAAGAAACACACACCCTGCTATCAAGCCCTTCGGGTTCCTTGCGTTGCTCAACAAAATAAGCGGCTGCGGAACTCGCCCTAACAGACTACACAATACGTAGTCTGTCGCGGTGCTCAAACAGTCCTCGCCTTCATCTTATTTTGTCTGCGCTACTCAGCTTGATAAAAGGGATATAAAGTCAAACCCAACGGATCAAATTGTTTTTATTCTGTATTCAGTGATGCAATGGTGAAACTTCACGGGTTCCCCATCCCCTTTAGCCACGCCGAGCAACGGAAGTGAGCAAGGAGATTTCGTCGAGGACTGTTTGAGCCATATCGTTTTTATATGGCGAGTTCCGCAGACG
>JBFJJY010000348.1:0-1893 GCA_041612055.1 Methylophilaceae bacterium
ACTTTCAACAAGGCTCACTTGATGGCCAGGTAAAGAAAGTAGTTGGGTAATGATTTTCTGATTGGTTCTTTCGTCTTCACAAACCAAAATATTCAGCGGCTTGGCGTTGGCATAAACTGCATCGTCCGCTAATACAGTTGCAATATCGACTGGTGAAGAAGCGAATGTAGCTAATTCATCTTTCTCTAACGATAAATCAAACCAAAAACGGGTACCAACGCCTTCAGTACTTTGTAGTTTTAATTCGCCACCCATTGCTTCAATCATATCTTTAGCAATGGTGAGGCCTAAACCACTCCCGCCAAATTTACGTGTTGTGGATACATCGGCTTGCGTAAAGCTTTCAAACACCTTGTGTTGTTTACTAGCTGGAATGCCAATGCCAGTATCAGCCACTTCAAATCTGATGGTGGCATGCTGTTGACTATCTGACAGCAGCGTAACGTTAATCGTAACACTGCCTTTTTCAGTAAATTTAATCGCATTGCCCATTAAATTGGCGAGCACTTGGCGTAAGACAACAACATCACCTTTTACGGGAATCAATTTGTTTGAGATGTTTCCAATAAGCTGAATGCCTTTGGTTTGGCTTTGTGTTTTGAAAATTTCTACTGTGTCATTAATTGCATCTGCGATAGAAAATGCAACACGTTCAATCTGTAACTTTCTTTCTTCAATTTTAGTGAAATCGAGTACATTATTCAGTAAAGATAATAATAATTTTGAAGAGCTTTCTAGTGTTTTTAGTAAGTCTTGTTGCTCAACGTTCATCGGTGTGCTTTTAAATAATGTGCTGATGCCAATAATACCGTTGAGCGGTGTGCGTATTTCATGACTCATATTAGCAACAAATCTTGTTTTAGCAGAGTTTGCTTCTGCTGCTTTTTGCCTTTCAATTTCCGCTTTTTGTGTGGCTTCGTGTAAACGTGCAATCAGCTTTGCCACATAGAGCGGCAGAACAATTAGCATGGCGATTAAGCTTTGTACAATTGCGGTATGCGTTTGCCAATAAGGATTAACATTTGAAACAACGATGAAGCCTAGTATGCTTAATACTTGCGCATGATAAAGATAGCGATTGCCGTATCGGAATCCATTGCCGAAGATAACCCAGAGGTAAATAGCGACTAGCATCACACCAACATCTGATGTGAGTGACATAAAAGCGGATGTCGCAATGATATCTAGCCAAGCACCAGTTAGACGTCTAGCGACTGGGCTGAATTTATTTTTAATGATGGTGACAACGAGTAGCCCCGACAGAAAAATAATAAAAAAGCCAAGATTTAGAATAAACACTTGATGCTCTAGTGGTTCTCTAAAGTGGCTAACGATAACCAAAGTAAGGACGACTAATTCGACAAAAATACGAATCAGTGCTTGTTCTATTTCCAAGGGATCACAAGAGGCAGTTATATTTTTATGCCAATTTTTTAGTATTGATAGCATATTATTAATTGATTGCTATTTTCTGGTGGTTATAAAATTGTTTGCTTTCATTAAGCAAAAAGTCCGCCACCTTTCTTAAACTGCCTGCGGCGACTGGTTTTGTTAAGCAGGCAGTAGCGCCAGAGGCAATTAATGCTTTGTGAAGCGCTTTGTCTTTTAGTACAGTAATGACAATAATGGGCACATTGCCTACTGAATTGGTTTCATTGAATGCTTTTACAAACTGCATGCCATTCATCTCTGCCATGCTAAAGTCGGTGATAATCAAGTCAAGTTGCTTATGTTCCGCCCATTTTAATGCTTCAAGTGGGTCAGTCATAGTTACAATATTAAGATTAGGCCGTAACGATCTGAGAATAGCTTGGTGAATGTCAAGCGCAATTGGTTGGTCGTCAATAATTAAGACGGTCTGTTTAAACTTAGCTGCGCTACGAATGTCACTAA
>JBFJJY010000349.1:0-1889 GCA_041612055.1 Methylophilaceae bacterium
GCTTCTGTCCAGCCAGCAATTACACCACCCACTGGGAATACAGCTGGCTCGCCGCGGTCATAAGAGCTGTCGAATGGCGTGCCATCAATCAGTGTGCCTTTGTAATGCACTTTTACAGTGTCACTTGCAGTCGGTTTTTTACCATTGCCAGTCGCCAGCGATTTATATTGCAAGCCACTACTTGTCGTTTTTACGCCTTCTTTTTTACTATTTGCTTCTAAATAAGCAGCGCCTTCAGCAATATTGGCAGCATGTTTGGCTTTTTGTTTTTCTTCACTCAATTTTTGTATCTCTTCAATCGCACTGCGTTTGTCTGCTTCTGATAGGCGAGGTGTGTTACCAGCAGCCACATCAGCAACCGCCGCGGCAAATGCATTAATGTCTAGTTCAATACCATCATTTTTCAATTGATGCGTCATGTTTTCACCAACAATATAACTTAATCGTTGATCCAAGGTGTCTAGCTGTGCTTCTTTTGTCATTGGCTTTCTTTCTTTCGTTGTCTCTATCACTAGAGATTGGGTTAAAACAGAATCAGGTTTCTATTGATTGGAACTGGCTTCTGTTTGGAGTGCGATTCCAATATTTGATGCGTTTGGATTCAATCGCCTTTGGTTCAATAGGATATCACCGCATCAATCTATTGTTGTTGATGTAATGCTGACTCAACTAAGACGTATTTTACTTGGTCTGCACTAATGTTTCTAGTTTTGGGAAATACATCACGAATAATCATTGACCAACAATTTGGTGTTCAGCTCAGATATCGGCCAGTATTTTTAGCATCGCTTCATCACCAGAGGCGTTCACAATCTTGACTTTTAACCCCATTTGCAAAGGTTGCTCTGCCACCCTGGCGTGATTCACACAGAGTGTCGTTTGTTGCAACCAATCTGATTGACCAGCCATCTCTAGTAAATAACGCATGGCTTCTGAGCTGGTGACGACAATAGCATGCAGTTTTCCATCGTGATAGGCTTGCTCCAAAAGCTGGCAGTTGGCTTGCGGATTGATCCGTTGATAGCATTCAGCGAAGGTAACCTGCGCGCCACGCTCAGTCAGCGTGTTAGCTAATACGTCACGACCCCCTATGCCACGCACAATCATGACTTTTTTATTTTGCATGTCTTGCATTGCTGGCAGTGATAGTAATGACTCACTATCAAAGCGGCCTTCTGGTATTAATACGTTGGCGATGCCAAATGTTTGAAGGCTTTGCGCGGTTGTTGGCCCAATAGCCGCAAAATTGAGATGGGGCGGAATCCCCTGTTTAAGCAATCTTGGCAGACTATTTTGTACGGCATTGCTACTAATAAACACAATCCAATCATAGGTATTTATATCAGCAATCACATGTTCAAATGCGGTGTAGTCCTCTAGCCCGACGATTTCAATCAGTGGGAAAGAAATCACGCTGCCACCAGCTGCTTCAATGAGTTGGCTGAGTTTTTTAGCTTGATTGATGGGCCGCGTAATCGCGACACCCATATTGGCAAATTTAAATTGGCTGGTTGGCATTACTTAACGCCATCCAATTCAGCTAAGATTTGATCTGCACCTAGGCTGACTAATTTGGCTGCTAATGTCTTGCCAATTGATTCTGCATCGTTTGCATCGCCCGTCATGGTATCGCGCAACATTTTGGTACCATCAACGCTAGCGACAAATCCAGTGATGGTGATGATATTGTTTTGCTTGGTTGCATAGGCGCCGAGAGGCACAGTACAACTGCCTGCCAGTGCGCGACTAAAACCACGCTCAGCTTCAACACATTGTTGGGTATCGGTATGGTTAAGCGGCGCGAGCACCGCAATTAAATCCGTGCGATCTGCTCGGATTTCAATGCCTAATGCGCCTTGTCCGACAGCAGGAATACTGTCCTCTGCGGA
>JBFJJY010000350.1:0-1889 GCA_041612055.1 Methylophilaceae bacterium
AGTTATGTCGACTAACAGGTGGTGCATCACTTAACTTAGTAACATAGTTCGCACCACTTCTAGCCAGTAATAAGTGTTGGTCGCCAGGTGCAATATAGGCATGTCCTGGCAATACGCGCTCACCATCAACTGCCTCTTTTACCGAGATTTTGCATAAGCTGTTCAAACGATCAGCAAATGATTTAGTAAATCCTGCTGGCATATGTTGAGTAATTAAAATGCCAGGACAATCTGACGGCATTTGCAATAGGAATGATTTAATCGCTTCCGTGCCGCCAGTTGACGCACCAATAATCAGTAGTTTTTCACTACTAATCAATGGATTTTTAAGCGAAGCTTGCACCGTACCGTTCACTTGTGGTTTTGCAGAACGCTGTAAACTCGCAACCCGCGCCTTTGAAGCAATGCGGATTTTATCGGCAATCAATTCGGTATATTCCAGCATGCCCGATGTAATGGATGTTTTAGGTTTTGTGACAAAATCAATGGCACCAAGCTCTAATGCACGCATGGTAATTTCTGAACCACGTTCAGTTAGCGTAGACACCATGAGTACAGGCATTGGTCGTAAACGCATCAACTTTTCCAGAAAGTCTAAGCCATCCATTCTGGGCATTTCAACATCCAGCGTTAATACATCTGGATTCAGTTGCTTGATCATTTCTCTAGCAACAATTGGATCGGGTGCTGCGCCGACGACTTCCATATCTTTTTGTTCGTTAATCATTTCTGTTAACAAACTTCTAATTAAAGCTGAGTCATCTATTACCAATACCTTAGTTTTCATTTCTTGTGCTTTCTAACTGGTCATCATTAAAACAAGTCTACTTCGCCACCAACCTCGTTGGTTTTCAGTTTGCTTGAGTAAGCTTCTTCACGTTTAACCAATGTGTAGTTATTTAACTGTTTAAGCTTCTTAACCAACACTTTGCCTGTTTTGGGAAAGAAATAGACTTTTCTAGGATAAATATCCAATAAATCCTCACTGGTCACAGTAATGTTCTCGTCTTTAAGAAACTTTTTAACGAAAGCAGCATTACGGTCACCCACATTGTTCGAAGTAAAACTTCTTAATACGTTACCTCCACCAAAAATCTTTGCTTCTAAGTTTTCACGGCGTGCGCCATTTCTAAGTAATTCGTTGATTAATACTTCCATGGCGTACGTGCCATAACGCATCGACTCAGAAACAGGGTTATCTTTATCGGCTTTGGCGCTGTCGGGCAGCATAAAATGATTCATCCCACCTATTCCTGTTTTTTTGTCACGGATACAGGCGGAAACGCACGAGCCCAATACAGTAACAATCAACATATCTTGATCAGTAAAGTAATACTCTCCAGGTGAAATCTTAGCGGCTTCAGCATTAAACGTACGGTCAAAATAGAGCGTAGTTGACATCTCTTCTTGTAACATGCTCATCTCTACTTACCTCTAATTGTTTTAAGTGGGGTCGTTGCCGCACCCTTATTCTTTAATTCGTAAACGGTTTTTCCTAATAAATGCAACTCTTTAGACACATACAAAAAGTTCTCAGAGTGCCCAGCAAATAACAAAGCATCAGGCTTCATCAAAGGTACAAACCGACTCAATATGGTGGATTGCGTTGGTTTGTCGAAATAAATCATGACATTTCTACAAAAAATAACATCGAACTGTCCTGTTAACGGCCATTGCTCTGCCAATAAATTCAATTGCTTGAAGGTAATCAGCCGACGCAATTCACTTTTAACGCGCACAGAACCTTCATGCACGCCTAAGCCTTTTTGGAAATAGCTCTTTCTTCGCTTTTCACTTAACTTGCTCACCCGCTCATAAGGATAAACGCCTGCTGCAGCCGTTGCTAACACATTGGTATCAATATCCGTTGCAATAATTTCTACTGGTGG
>JBFJJY010000351.1:0-1869 GCA_041612055.1 Methylophilaceae bacterium
CATGAAAGAAGCACAAAAGTCTGTTAAAGAAACTGATGCTTTAATTGTCATGCAAGGGGCTATTTTAGAAATGCCTGTTGTAGTTGCTGCTTTTGAATTTAAGTTTATGGGTGGCTCAATGGGCTCTGTTGTCGGCGAACGCTTTGTGCGTGGCGTAAATGCGGCGATTGAACATAAAACGCCTTTCATTTGTATTGCCGCTAGTGGTGGTGCACGTATGCAAGAGGGCTTGCTGTCGTTAATGCAAATGGCAAAAACGAGTGCTGCTTTGACAAAACTCTCTCAAGCTGGTTTGCCTTTCATTTCAATTTTAACCGATCCTACCATGGGCGGTGTATCGGCTAGCTTTGCGATGTTGGGCGATATTATTATTGCCGAACCGAATGCGTTGATTGGGTTTGCTGGACCACGCGTGATTGAGCAGACTGTGCGTGAAACCTTACCTGACGGTTTTCAGCGTGCAGAATTTCTATTAGAGCATGGCGCTATTGATATGATTATTGATAGACGTGAAATGCGAGAAAAATTACATAATTTATTATCTAACTTAATGCACGCTGTTTAGCCGCTACTTTGTTTGGCGACCAATTTTGTGAATGATTTAATCCCACAATCACTAGCGCAGTGGTTGGTTTACATTGAAGCGTTACACCCAAAATCCATTGCGATGGGCTTGGAGCGTGTAAGGGATGTGGCTGATCGCATGCAATTGTCGCCCACATTCCCCATTATTAGCATTGCAGGCACCAACGGCAAAGGTTCAACCTGTGCCATGCTAGAAAGTATTTATCTGGCCGCTGGATACCGGGTTGGCACTTATACTTCTCCACATTTAAAGTATTACAATGAACGCGTTCGCGTTAATCACCAAGAAGCCTCAGATGAGGCCTTGTGTGCGGCTTTTGCAGCTGTTGAGCATTCCCGCGGGAATGTGGTGTTAACTTATTTTGAAATGGGCACACTGGCAGCAATGTGGCATTTTTCGCAGTCTAATTTAGATGTTGCTATTTTAGAAGTTGGCATGGGCGGTCGATTGGATGCGGTTAATGTATTTGAGCCAACTTGCGCGATTATTACCAGCGTTGATTTAGATCATTTAGAGTATTTAGGGGATACCAGAGAAAAAATTGGAGCTGAAAAAGCAGGTATTTATCGGCCACATCAATTAGCTATTTGTGGTGATATTGATCCGCCCCAAACGGTCATTGATTTTGCGCAGCAAATTAATGCTGACTTGCATTTGATTAATCGTGACTTCTCGGTCAAAAAGTTATCAAATGGTTGGCAATACGCAACAAATCAGCACGTGTTATCGTTACCACCATTATCGCTACAAGGTGATTTTCAATTGAATAATGCAGCCTGCGCAATTTGCGCAGTTGAAAATCTGGATAATCAATTGCCAGTCAACCTAGCAACTATTGGCGAGACACTTAAAACTGTGACATTGCTGGGTCGTTTTTATCAAGTGAGGCAGCAGCCAGATATTATTTTAGATGTTGCACATAATCCACAAGCTGCCATTTCATTAGCTAACAATCTAAAAAATAATCCTTGTGAAGGACTTACATTAGGTGTTTTTGCCATGCTGGCAGATAAAGATATCGGACAAGTGGTTAGTGCGCTTTTGCCGCATATTTCTCATTGGTATTTAGCTGATAATCATCATGCACGTGGTGCAACAGCGCAACACTTAGCTACGCATTTGCAATCGCAAGTCCAAAATGGCTTAACAAAACAGTTTGACAGTGTGGCGGAAGCATTGCGCACAGCCTGTATAGATGCCAACAAAAATGATAGAATAATCGTCTTTGGATCGTTCTACACAGTAGCCGATGCGATTGATGTTTTAAATATTCAAGGGATGTA
>JBFJJY010000352.1:0-1863 GCA_041612055.1 Methylophilaceae bacterium
ATGGGTTATTCCTTTGCAAGTCAGTTGTTTTTTTGCATTTGGTTTATACCAAGGCGTTTGGCGTTTTGCCAGCATTCCCGACCTTAAACGCATTCTCAAAGCCATTGGTGTTAGTGCGTTATTAATTGCTTCTACTTATTTGATGCTCAAACCGTTTGGTGTGATCCCACGTTCTGTTTTGTTGCTTAATCCTATTTTATTATTGCTGGCAATGGGCGCTAGCCGGTTTGCTTATCGTGCTTGGAAGGAGCACCATCAGTATGGTGCTATGGTATTTAAAGGTAAGCCTGTGATAGTGTTGGGGGCAGGTGAGGCGGCCATTGCGTTGGTGAAAGATTTGGCGCGCAGTGAGGCATGGCAAGTGGTGGGTTTGCTGGACGATGATAAAAGCATTTTAGGGCGGCAACTTGAACGCGTTAAGGTATTAGGTCAAGTTAAAGATTTGCCTATGTTGGCGCAAAAGCATCAAGTGCAACATGTCATTGTGGCTATGCCATCTGTTGATCATACAAAAAGACGTGCGGCGGTGGATATTGCCAATGCATGCGGCATGACAGTACTTACGGTGCCTGCATTTGATGATTTAATGAGTGGTAAAGTCAGCATTTCTCAAATCCGTAAGGTAGAAGTTGAAGACTTGCTTGGTCGGGAGCCTGTGCAATTAGACTCACTAGGTTTACATGATTTAATTGAACAGAATGCAGTTTTAGTGACTGGGGCAGGTGGTTCAATTGGTTCTGAACTTTGTCGGCAGATTCTTAAATACCATCCTAGTCAGTTAATTTGTGTAGATACTTCTGAATATTCTTTGTATCAGATTGAGCAAGAGTTTAGCCAGCTTAAACACAGAACAGCGATTAGTTTTGTCACAGCTAATGTGAGAAATGAAAAACGCATTCAAGCATTATTGGCGACTTATCAGCCAACCGTGGTTTATCACGCGGCAGCGTATAAACATGTGCCATTAATGGAGAATGTGAATGTGGCTGAAGCGTTATCAAACAATGTGTTAGGCACTTATACCGTTGCTAAAGCTTGCAAAGAAGCAAAAGTGAGCAAGTTTGTATTGGTTTCTACGGATAAAGCCGTCAATCCCACTAATGTGATGGGCGCGAGTAAGCGTTTAGCAGAAATGGTATGCCAAGGCTTGCAAGAGAAAAGCGGAACTAAATTTGTAACGGTAAGATTTGGCAATGTGCTGGGTAGTAGCGGTAGTGTGATTCCAAAATTTAGAGAGCAAATTGCGAGCGGTGGGCCTGTCACCATTACGCATCCTGAAATTACGCGCTATTTTATGTCTATTCCTGAAGCGGCGCAGCTGGTTATGCAAGCGGGTATGATGGGAACTGGTGGTGAGATTTTTGTGTTAGATATGGGTGAGTCCGTTAAAATTGTCAATCTAGCTAAAGATATGATTCGCTTATCTGGCTTGGCAGAAGATGAGATTGAAATTGTGTATACGGGTTTAAGACCAGGTGAAAAATTATATGAAGAGTTGTTGGCAGATGATGAACATACTTTGCCAACACCGCATGAGAAATTACGCATAGCTTTAGCGCGTTCGGCTGACATGATATGGGTGAGAAAGTTATTGAAATGGATAGAATCGATACATGATGAAGACGAGCAGGTCATTAAAGCAGGTTTGAAAACTTGGGTTGAAGAATATAAAATTGATTTAACGAGCAAAACCCATGCTGGTTTTGCACCAGAAACAACAACGATACACTAGGTGAATATGACAAAAATTACAAAAGCAATTTTTCCGGTAGCGGGTTTTGGCACACGCTTTTTGCCAGCAACTAAGGCAAGTCCGAAAGAGATGCTACCGATTGTGGACAAACCGTTGATTCAATATGCGGC
>JBFJJY010000353.1:0-1861 GCA_041612055.1 Methylophilaceae bacterium
AAATAGGGCTTTAAATACAATGAAAGGCCAATCCCAAGCCTTGATCGTAGGGCGTTGATTAAAAATATCGCCATTTACTTGTTTGAGTTTGCGAATAATGGTTTCACCACCACTAATGATTAAACGCATCTCCAAGCCCATGCGACCAGGCAGAACCTGACCAAGCGGTTTACCAGCGTGTAACATTGCGGCCGCACGATCCACATTAAAGTGCATAAACTGTGTCCAGTTTGGCGTGATTTTTTGCTGAGCAATCTGCTCCTCAGTTACACCAAACTGTTGCATTTCATCTTGGCATAAATAAAGCCGACGTTCATGGCTGTTGGCATCAAAATCAATCGCAATATCTTGATAAAAATTAATCAGTTGCAATGCGCTACAAATATGATTCGAGTAAGTTAGATTTTCTGGCGTTGCCTTATCAAACAAATGCAATAACAAAGTTCCAATAGGGTTAGCAGAGCGCTTGCAATAATGTAATACCTCTTCGAAATTTGCATAATGTGTTTTGCTGACATCTTGCCTAAAAGCGTCCAACAAATCATAAAAAGGAGCTAGAGGTAGTTTTTTATCACGAATCATCTGTGCAAATTCAGTAAAAAAAGCAGAATGGCTTTGACCATTGTTTTTAATGGTATCCAATTCGTCTACATAATTTTGCAATAAAGCCAATCGTTGAGACGGTGTAAGGTCACCTTCATCTGCAAAATCATCAGCACATCGTGCAAAGTGATAAATCAGTGCGATTGGATAACGCAAATGTTGAGGTAAAACCACAGAAGCAACTGGAAAATTTTCATAATGCTGGCGAGCCAGCGCCGTATGATCTGGTGTTACTAAAGTGGAATTGTGTGTATTCATAGATTGAAGTATGCCATAGAATATGACTATGCTATAGGCCTTGCAGGCGATAGAATAAACAAAAAATGTAAAGGGTTATTATGATTGGTATTATCGGTGGAACAGGGCTTACACAGCTTGCTAATTTAGAAGTCGTAAGGCGTCAAATTGTACGTACGCCTTATGGAGACGCTTCTCAACCACTTGTTTTTGGCAAAATTGGCGGACATGATGCCGTTTTTCTGGCGCGACACGGCGGAGGACATACGATTCCACCGCATGCCATTAATTATCGCGCCAATATTTGGGCATTACATTCGGTTGGCGTGACTTGTTTGTTGGCAGTGGCAACGGTTGGAAGCATTGATACTGCCATGTTGCCAGGTGATATTGTATTGCCACATCAAATTATTGATTACACCAATGGGCGTGATAGTTCTTATTGTGATGGGATAGAGCGCCCAGTAAGACATATTGATTTCACGCGACCCTATACCGAGGCTTTGCGAGATATTTGCAAACAAGCAGCAGCCAATATTCAACAAGCTATCCATGATGGCGGTGTTTATGCTTGCTCACAAGGACCAAGGCTAGAAACCGCGGCAGAAATCGACCGATTTGAGCGTGATGGTGCAGATTTGGTAGGCATGACAGGCATGCCTGAAGCCGCTTTAGCAAGAGAGCTTGATATGCATTATGCGGCTATTTGCCCAGTTGCAAACCATGCTGCTGGTAGAGGTGAAAGTGAAGAAAAAATTCACTATGAGTTGATGATGAAACGATTGGCAACAACAATGGAAAAAGTGCGCGGTTTAATTGGTGAAGCGGTAAAACTACATGTGAAGGCAGTTGGATGACGGTTCGCACTGTTTTACGCATGGGCGAGCCTTTGCTATTACAAAGAGCTGAAGAAATCACTGCATTTGATACGCCTGAATTGCATGCGTTAATTAGAGACATGGAAGATACCATGGCTGATATGCACGGAGCAGGGCTGGCAGCACCACAAATTGGCGTTAGT
>JBFJJY010000354.1:0-1852 GCA_041612055.1 Methylophilaceae bacterium
CTAAAGAGAGAGCTGAGGCCATTGAAGCGATTAAAAACGCGCTTTACTGTTCAAAAATCTGTGCTTATGCACAAGGTTTCCAACTGATTGATAAAGCACAAGTGGCTTACAACTGGAAACTTAACTTTGGTGAGATTTCTCAAATCTGGCGTGGTGGTTGTATCATCCGCGCACGTTTCTTGCAAAAAATCACCGATGCTTATGCATTAAATTCACGTTTGAAAAACTTGATGTTAGATCCATATTTCACAGAAGAAATCAACAAAGGCCAAACAGGCTGGCGTAAAGTGATTTCACTGGCTGTAACTAATGGTGTGCCTGTACAAGGTTTTGCGGCAGCATTGGCTTACTATGATGGTTATAGAAGTGCTGATTTACCAGCTAACTTGTTGCAAGGTCAACGTGATTACTTTGGTGCACATACTTATGAGCGTAAAGATAAGCCACGTGGTGAATACTTCCACTTAGATTGGCCAGAACCAAGCCGCCCACAAATTGCGATTGATTAATTAATGGCTTTTTGGAGTGAGTAGTAGAGAGAGGGTGATAACTATCACCCTCTTTTTTTAACTATAGCTCAGTCGCATAAAGAATTATAGAAAATCCCTTATTTACCAAAATAAATGGTTTGTTTTGACATTTTTTATTATATTGAGATAGTTGAAGTTGTAATACAGTGGTAGCTTGTTTATTCTCTTAGATATATAGTAGTTTTCAAGAATGTTCGGAATTAAGTCAAAACTAAAATAATTACTACTAAACAATGCTTAAAAACACAAAAAATCACGATCATAACGCCCTGTTCAGGCAAGAGGTCCTTGACGCAAAAAATAATGAACGATTAGGTACAATAAGCTTAGTCCCTAAGACCTCATTTCTTGTTGTTGGTCTAATAGCTATCGTAATTACTTTTACTGTGCTCGCAATTTTGTTTTTAGGTAGTTATACCAGACGCATTAGTGTAGGCGGTCAACTATTACCAGTGTCAGGTTTAATTCGTGTCATTTCACCTCAAACAGGTATTGTGCTAGAAAAACATGTGGAAGAAGGGCAGCAGGTTAAAAAAGGCGACTTGCTTTATGTCATTTCAAGTGATCGTGTTGGCGCTTCTGCAGTAGATATGCAAGCTCAGATTTTGCAGCAAATCAGTAATAGAATTCGATCGTTGGAAAATGAAATTAATCGAAACAAGCAATCTGAGCAATCTGAACTTTCCCAGTTAGAGCAAAGACTTAAATACTTAACGTACGAAACAACATCAATTGAAAATCAACTCAGACTGCAAAATAATCGCATGAATATTTCTAGAGATAATTACATGCGTTATAAAGAATTAGGTGATAAAGATTATGTTGCCAATGAGCAAGTGATTGAAAAAGAACTTGATTTGTCGGAGCAGGAGACGCGGTTACAAACTTTGCAAAGAGACTTGGCAGCACTGCAAAAAGAAAAAGCTAATACGCAACGGGATATAAATGATTTGCATTCTAGGTTTGCTAATCTGAATTCGCAACTAGAGCGGAATATTTTGGCAGCAAAACAAGAAAGCACCGAAGTTGAAAGTCGTAGTAGTGTATTTATTTCTGCGCCACAAAAGGGTACTGCAACGTTGGTTACAGCTGAGCTTGGACAAACAGTAGATTCAAATACTCAATTAATGAGTATCATCCCAAGTGACTCAAAATTGGAGGCGCGATTGTATGCGCCAAGCAGTGCAATCGGATTTATTCGTCAAGGCAATCGAGTTTTATTGCGCTATCAGTCATATCCCTATCAAAAATTTGGATTGTATGAAGGGACGGTGGAGTCCATTTCTAGTGCTAGTGTTTCAATTGATGAGTTGTCGGCAGTA
>JBFJJY010000355.1:0-1848 GCA_041612055.1 Methylophilaceae bacterium
GACATCGCCAACTTCGACGTCAGTCATTGATCGATGGCATTCGGCGATTCAGGAAGCCAGCAGTACAGAAATCGCGTAAGGCTCTCTCTGGACGATTTTTGCGGCGGTTTCGCGCATGGAATCATGGGCCTCGAAAGTGTCTGACCTTCTGAATCGCCTTTGTGCATCCGCAAACCGTTGTTTTGGGCAATGACCGTGCGTTCACTATAGTCATCGATGCTAAAGTAAGTGAATTTGACTTCGGTGACAGCCCCAACTTTGGTATCAACTTACTATCATTCTAAAAATATTTGGCCCGCGCGCCATCACTGCGAATTCAGAATTAGCCTTTGCCTGTATGGGTTTTGGCCGCTTTGTCAACTTGCATATTAAATTGCCATGTAAGCTAATTGAAAAATAAAACTTGCATTCGTGTCAGGGCTGTTGGCAAACTTGAATCAAGCAGCAAACAATACTGATTGCTGGCAAATACAGCGCACAATGTAAAATGGCACCATGGCTAACTTAAAAAACATCTACGATCTTGCGTGCGCTTTCGGCGACTACGAGTACTACGCCACTACCGATGGCGAGACTGTGTACATCTACGAGCGCAATCCGGTCTCCAATAATATTTACATCGTCCAGCGTCTGAGCAAAATGGAATGGGAAAAGTTTTCTGACGACCACGACCTGGACGACGCCAACCGCACAAACCCAGCTTTTATTTCTGAGCTGGCAAGCGCAAGTGTCGAAGATGACTGTCCTTTCTACAGCAAGTACTTCGCCGCCTAACTTGTAGCCAAGTATCGGCCCGGCTGGGTCCTGATCACACCAAATACATTTGACGTAAAATTGCCTTCCGGCATACACAAATATTTATTGAACGTGCAAAAGCTCATTTTAATCATATATATGAACCAAAAAAATATCCTTTTCAAGAACTTGGTACTTGAATCGTCTCCGTAGAAAGACGACAAATACTTGAAAATTTAATTACATACTGCTTAGCCCGTAACTATTATTTTTTGATCTTACGACAAGAAACCCCATATTTACCCATGCTTTTGTGGATATATACTTTAATACTTTAGCCGATCACCAATAGGCCCCACTGGGCTTTTTATGCGCAACCATTTTAACGGCAAACATCCAAAATTATAACACCCCATCCACCCTCTACAACTGAAAAGGCGAGATCTAACAAATGGCATACTCCATCAATATCTGCATCAACGAAAACACATCAGCAGTTTTCCTTGAGTTCAATTATCTGAGTAATGAATATCGGATTGTGAGAATCTGCCGATTTCAATGCATTGGCTGGATTCTTGATGCGGTATCACAGGTCGAAGTAGAGGTGCAAAACGGCGCTACTTGGATGAACCCCGAAGCATCGGTTGACGCCTTGATGAGGTTTCCCAAAATCCCTGAATCGCTGGCAAGAAGACTTATCGCGACAGACTCAAAAGATGAAAGATTTGACTTGGCGTGGAATCACATCTCAGATGAAGAAAAAAATACCGCCATCACAGTTAACTTTGATTACTATCACAACTTTTGGCCAAGATTTCACTCCTATGCAAAAGCTATCGCATTACATGTGGCTAATACGCAACAACTAAACGACTTCAGAGAGAAAGCCCTGAATCTCGAACGCGATTTAAGGCAGAGTTCAACCATTCGAACGCAAATAGCAGATACTCTCATCGAGAACGTTACGCCGACCTCGTCGATTCATTGCATCGAAAATAAAAGATGGCACTCAAACAATAATGGTAGACAAGTAATATATAATCCAATTCCGCCCTCTCCTAGTGATAAGTGCTTAGAAGATAATCTCTATTAATCAATTGACGATTACAAATA
>JBFJJY010000356.1:0-1846 GCA_041612055.1 Methylophilaceae bacterium
ATAAGGTGCAGCAATATTCTCACTGATATCAAAGGTGAGGTGCGGTTGTATGCCAACGTCAATATCATTTAAGATACGGTCATATTCTTGCTGTGCGCAAACCGGATTGTCGCGCAAGCTTTGCATGTGGAACGTGGTTTCTGACCACATGCGATGTAAGTTAATACGGTTATCTGCAAAAGTGATGTCACCTTTGCGAATCATGACTTCATTTTTATTGGTAACCTTTGCAATTTCATGCGCGCAGTTATCAAGTGAGCTATTTAATTGAGCTAAAATGGCTTCAACTTCGCTCGCTCGCACTTGAATCACAGCACCCAGTTCTTCATTAAATAACGCACTCACCATATCGCCTTGCAACGCGCTAATGTCAGCCTGTAAGCCACAATGACCAGCAAACGCCATTTCAGCTAAGGTGACAAATAAGCCGCCATCACTGCGGTCGTGATATGCCAATAATTTGCCATTGCTATTTAATGTTTGAATTTGGCTAAAGAAAGCTTTTAGTTGTGCGGGGTTATCAACATCGGGCGCGGTATCACCTATTTGACTATACACTTGTGCCAATGCTGAGCCGCCCATGCGGGTTTTGCCATTACCAAGGTCAATCAAGATTAAGGCGGTATCACCTAAGTCTGTCCTTAACTGTGGTGTGAGTGTTTTGCGCGCATCCGTTGTATTGGCAAAAGCAGTAACGACCAGCGAAATCGGTGAAGTAACCTCTTTTTTATTACCGCTATCTTCCCACACTGTTTTCATACTCATGGAATCTTTGCCGACAGGAATGCTAATGCCCAGAGCAGGGCAAAGCTCCATGCCAACAGCTTTAACCGTATTGAATAAAGCGGCATCTTCGCCTTCATGACCAGCTGGCGCCATCCAGTTAGCCGATAATTTTAAATTGCCAATATCACTAATCAAACTAGCCGCAATGTTAGTAATCGCTTCACCAATGGCCATGCGACCAGAGGCTGGTGCGTCGATTAATGCTAATGGTGCGCGCTCGCCAATGGCAAAAGCTTCACCTACGTTGGTTTCAAATCCTGCTGTTGTCACGGCTACATCAGCCACTGGCACTTGCCATGGGCCGACCATTTGGTCGCGAGCAATTAAACCAGTTACACTACGGTCGCCAATGGTGATAAGAAAAGTTTTATCTGCAACGCCAGGTAAATGTAAAACGCGAGCTGCGGCTTCTTTTAAATCAATTTTACTCGTATCAAACAGTGCTAATTTTTTGCTAATGCTACTCACGTCACGCGTCATTTTAGGCGGTTTTCCTAATAAGACTGATAAATCCATATCAACAGGTTTGTTATCAAAGTGACTGTCTTCTACTGTTAAATGACGTTCTTCTGTCGCTATGCCAACCACCGCAAATGGGCAACGTTCACGTTCGCATAGCGATTCAAACAACGTTAAATCTTCTTGTGCCACAGCTAATACATAACGTTCTTGTGCTTCATTGCTCCACAACTCGCGTGGGCTCATGCCAGGTTCTTCATTATGCACATCACGGAGTTGGAATATTGCACCGACTTCAGCATCATTAACTAATTCAGGGAATGCGTTAGAAATCCCGCCAGCGCCGACATCATGAATGCTGACAATTGGATTGTTCTCACCCATTTGCCAACACCGGTCAATGACTTCTTGCGCACGGCGTTGCAATTCTGGATTGCCGCGTTGTACTGAATCAAAATCTAAGTTCTCAGTATTGGCGCCTGTGTCCATGCTAGAAGCCGCGCCGCCACCTAAACCAATCAACATGGCTGGGCCGCCAAGTTGAATCAATGCAGCGCCTGCTGGAATTTTGCTTTTAAATGAATGGCTGTCTGAAATGTTA
>JBFJJY010000357.1:0-1812 GCA_041612055.1 Methylophilaceae bacterium
AGCCGCTATAAATACTAAATCCATGAGCTAAATTGCGTTTAACTTTAATCAGATTAAATGCAAGCACTTAGGATACAACGATTGATCAATAACGGAGCGGTTTGAATGTTAGCATTCGTTAGACAAGCTAATTTCACTGTCGCTAATTTGGCCTGATTTGACAGCTCCTTTCGTTTTTTATCAATCTAAGCATGTCCAATATTGTTGATTGTGATATCAATACTGTGCTAGCACAATCAAGAATTTGCTTTAATTAATGATATAGGTAATTGATGATGAAAGTTGAGAATAAAAAGATTCTGATAGTTGATGACGATGATGTGATGCGTCAAAAAATAAAACGGATTCTACAAAAGACTACTTATGCTTTTTTTGAAGCAGATTCAGGCGCGTCGGCTAAACAAGCTTTATTGAAAGAGACATTTGATTGTATTTTAGTGGATCAGCGATTGGGCGACATGAATGGCGTTGAAGTCATTTCAATCATTCATTCGGATAAAGACACACCTTGCCCAGTGATAATGATTACTGGACAAGGCGATGAAAAGCTCGCAGTTGAAGCCATGCGCAAAGGTGCTTATGACTATATTTCAAAAGATAATTTAAACGCTGATTATCTACTCAATGTGATCGCTGCAGGCATCAAATGGGCGGACGTTGAGGCTAAATTAATACAGTCTCAGAAAAAGCTAGAGTTTTTGAGTATGTATGATAGTTTAACTGAGCTACCTAATCGGCAGTTATTTTTGGATAGACTTGAGCACATATTGCAAATTAGTCGGCGTGAAAATTCTTATTTTGCCGTATTAATGATGGACCTCAATATGTTCAAAGAAGTGAATGATACTTTGGGTCATGCGGCTGGTGACGCACTGCTGATTCAAGTAGCCGAGAGATTAAAAACGTTTGCAAGGTCATCTGATACGTATGCAAGGCTTGGTGGTGATGAGTTTGCAGGCATACTGTATAACATGCGCTCAATAGAGGATGCTTGTAAAGTCGCAGAAAAGATTAATACTGAAATACAAAAACCATTCATGTTACAGGGTGAAGTTGTCCAAATCGGCATATCAATTGGGATTACGCTTTATCAAGGTCAAGAAACAGACGTCAAAGCATTATTGGCACAGGCTGATAGTAGTATGTATGAAGCAAAAAAAGGCAGCCTTGGTTACGCCACCTTCAACAAAGCAGACTTTGCGAAGCAAAATCCGTCACTGATGATTGCGAGTTGTTTAGCAGAGAGTTTAAAAAACAATGAATTTTACATGGTTTATCAGCCACAGGTCGATTTAGTCACGGGTGAGTGCTGTGGTGTAGAGGCGCTTGCAAGATGGAATAGCCCTGTTTTGGGTAATATACCGCCTGATATTTTTATTAAAATCGCAGAGCGTTCAGATGTGATTACTACGTTAACTTATGCCACATTTGAAATGGTGTTTAAACAAGCGAAGGAATGGGAAAAAGAGCAATTGTTGCTACCTATTTCGATTAACCTATCAGCTAAATTGCTTGATAAGAAATCATTGGTAATCAAAATTGTAGAGTTGTTGGATCAGTACAAAGTCGATCCAGAACTATTGACTTTAGAAGTGACAGAAACAGCACTCATGACCAGTCCTAAAGAAGCAAGTGTCACGATTGAACAATTAAGTAATTTGGGTATTAAGATTTCTATCGATGATTTTGGTACAGGCTTTACTTCTTTTACTCACCTCCGTCATTTTGCATTAAGCGAACTGAAAATTGATAAGTTATTTATCAAAGATTTAAAAAATGATAATCGTGACTCATCTATTGTGCATTCATTTG
>JBFJJY010000358.1:0-1809 GCA_041612055.1 Methylophilaceae bacterium
TATCCACTACGTCGACGATATCGACGCGATTAAGCAACTCTTGGATAAATTGTTCAGGGATCATAATCTGAAATTTTATGGCGTTTTGTGATGATAGCGTAAATAAAAAAAAGGAGCTATGCGCTCCTTTTTTATCTTCGATTGACCACTAAGCCAACCGCGATTTAATCAAGCCAGATATTTTACCCATATCAGCCTTGCCAGCAACCAATGGCTTAATAGCAGCCATGACCTTGCCCATATCTTTCATATCAACCGCTTCTGTTTCAGCAACGACTTGCTCTAGCAGTGCGGCCACTTCATCATCAGTTAATTGCTTAGGCAAGTAGGTTTGCAATACAAGAACCTCTGCCTTTTCAATATCAGCCAAATCTGCACGATTAGCTGATTCATAAGCCGTAATAGAATCTCTACGCTGTTTAAGCATTTTTTCTATTACTGCAATCACATCTGCATCGTTCAGTTCAATTCTTTCATCAACTTCACGTTGCTTAATTGCCGCTTGTAACAATCGAATCGTGCCTAAACGCGTGCTGTCTTTAGCACGCATTGCCGTCTTCATGTCCTCAGTGATCTGAGCTTTTAGTGTCATCAGTAAAAAACTAATGAACTAGTAAAGTTTTGTTGGTAGCTGTTGGTTACGTAAACGACGATACTGACGTTTAACCGCTGCAGCTGCTTTACGTTTACGTTCCCATGTTGGTTTCTCATAATATTCACGTGCACGCAAATCATTAATCAAACCAGTTTTCTCGATCAAACGCTTGAAGCGGCGTAGCGCAACATCAAACGGTTCATTCTCTTTAACGCGAATTGAAGACATTAAATCACCATTCCTTAAAAATTCTTTATAAAAATCAACACTACATTGATGTAGCATCGAAAACCGCGTATTCTAACGCGTTAATTCAGTTTAAGCAAATCTTATATGGCAGTATTTTCATGTTAGTTTTAGGTCTAGAATCTTCTTGTGATGAAACCGGCGTCGCCCTTTATGATACCGAACACGGCTTACTCGCCCATGCATTACACTCTCAAGTCGCCATGCATGCCGATTTTGGCGGCGTAGTGCCAGAACTCGCCTCACGCGACCATATTCGACGTGCACTACCCCTGACAGAGCAAGTCTTACAAACAGCCAATAAAACCTTAGCTGATATTAATGGTATTGCTTACACGCAAGGACCTGGATTATCAGGTGCATTATTAGTAGGCACCAGCATTGCCCAATCGCTGGCTTTTGCATTAAAAGTGCCGAGCATCGGCGTACATCATCTAGAAGGACATTTACTGGCGCCATTATTAGAAGAAAATCCACCACAATTTCCCTTTGTTGCACTCTTAGTTTCAGGCGGACACAGTCAATTAATGCGTGTTGATGGCATTGGTCAATACCAACTATTAGGTGACACTTTAGATGATGCGGCTGGTGAGGCTTTTGACAAAACAGCGAAACTACTGGGACTTGGTTATCCAGGCGGTCCCGCATTAGCAAAGATTGCATTACAAGGAAAACCGCACTTTACTTTGCCTAGGCCAATGCTACACAGCAAAGATTTGAATTTTAGTTTTAGTGGATTAAAAACAGCAGTGCTTACGCTGGTGAATAAGCATCAACCCTTAGATAAACAATCCCAAGCCGATGTCGCTTGGGAGTTTCAAGAAGCGGTCACCGAAATTTTAACCACAAAATGCATGACCGCTCTACGGGAAACGGGTTTAGACAACTTGATTGTCTCTGGCGGTGTGGGCGCAAACCAACGATTACGTGAACGCTTGAATAAAGCGACCAAGCGCAAATTGTGTAAA
>JBFJJY010000359.1:0-1800 GCA_041612055.1 Methylophilaceae bacterium
GCAAAAATTGATGATGACCAGACAGCAGAGGGTAATGGTCGTGTTCAAGGAAAGTATGAAAGTAGTGTAAATATTCTAAGTTTGCAATACACACACCATTTTTAAGTTAAGTAATGACAGATAATAAAAAAGAGGCTTTTGAGCCTCTTTTTTTATTATGATTTTTTACTCAATGAGTAAGTCTAATTTGCCAGGTACGCCATTCATGGCATCTGCATCTTCCAAAGGTTCTTTGCGTGCTGAGATAATTGGCCATGTTTTAGCAAGGCGCTCGTTTAACTCAATAAAATGTTGTTGATCGGCGGGCACATCATCTTCAGCAAAAATCGCCTCAGCGGGGCACTCAGCAACGCATAGTGTGCAATCAATACAGTCATCTGGATTAATCGCTAAAAAATTTGGGCCTTCTACAAAACAGTCGACAGGGCAGACATCGACACAGTCGGTGTATTTACATTGGATGCAATTCTCGGTGACTACATACGTCATTTTCGTTCCTTTTTTAAATCTTAGGTAATGTTAATCTAATTTAAAACTTTAATCATTTTCTTTATACAATCATACCAGCGCCAACAGTGCTATTCGTGCTCTCATCAATCACAATAAAAGCACCTGTTGCACGATTGGTTTTATAACTGTCGACCATTAAGGGTTGTGCAAGTTTAAAGCTTAAACGCGCAATATCATTCATTTTTAAATCCGCTGTTTGCTGCTGTTCCAATGTATTGACATCCACTTTGTAATGAATCGCGCCAATCTTAGCTTTCGATTCACGTGTGGTATGACGCACAATATAGGTCCGTGCAGGCGAGAGTGGCACTTCACCTAACCAGCAAACAAACGCTTCAATTTGCTTAACAGGCTCAGATACCTCATTGCTTTTTACAATCATGTCGCCACGTGAAGTATCAATTTCATCTTCTAACAGCAAGGTAATACTTTGCTCTGTAATCGCATTTTCAAGGTGTTCATCACCAATTTGAATCGCTTTAACTTTGGATTGGTAACCATTTGGCAATACAGTAACGGCATCTCCAACGGCAATTTCACCCGATTCAACTCTGCCCATAAAGCCTCTAAAATCATGTAGTTTAGCATCGGCACTGGCATGAGGGCGGCAAACAAACTGCACAGGAAAGCGGAATTGCTCAGATTGCTCTGTATGTGCGGCGGGTGCTTTTTCTAACATTTCTAACAGTGTTTCGCCTTGATACCACGGCATACTGTCTAAACGATCAACCAACATATCACCATTAAGGGCTGACATTGGGATAAATCGAATATCACGTGCACCAGCTAATCCAATTTCTTTTGCAAACTGCATATAGTCTGCACAAATTTGGTCATAGGCAGCTTGACTATAATCAACCAAATCCATTTTATTCACTGCAACGACAATATGCGGAATACCAACTAAATGCGCCAAATAACTATGGCGGCGCGTTTGCGTTAATACACCTTTACGTGCATCAATTAAAATAATGGCAAGATTAGCAGTAGAGGCTGCAGTGACCATGTTACGGGTATATTGTTCATGACCAGGCGCATCGGCAATAATGTATTTGCGTGTGCCGGTACTAAAGTAGCGATACGCCACATCAATAGTAATGCCTTGCTCACGTTCAGCTTGCAAACCATCCGTCAATAAAGATAAATCAACGGCATCCATCCCCCGTTTTTTAGACGTGTTAGAAATGTTAGTCATGGTATCGGCTAAAATAGTTTTACTATCGAATAGCAAGCGTCCAATCAACGTGCTCTTACCATCGTCTACGCTACCGCAGGTCATAAAGCGTAATA
>JBFJJY010000360.1:0-1787 GCA_041612055.1 Methylophilaceae bacterium
TGGATGAGACGCTTAAAATCGCAGATGCACACTTATATCAAGCGAAAACAACAGGGCGCAATACAATTATTTGGGATTCGTAGACTAAGCCGCCGTTGAGCCATGTAAAAACTGCGTCACTGTCTCGATAAACGCTTGCGGCTGTTCAGCGTGCACCCAATGGTCGGTGGCTAAACTGATAAACGTCGCTTGTCTAAAATGCCTTTTGATTTGTTCAATGTCAGTATTTTTCACATAATCGCTATGCTCACCATAAATAAATAAACTAGGTTGATTATATTGTGAGTTTTCACAAACCGCTTGCTGCAGTGCAGGGTAGTTGTTTTTTAATGCAGGCAAATTGATTCGCCATTGCAAACCATCGTCAGCTTTTACTATATTCATCAATAAAAACTGACGCACCATTGCATTCGGAATGCGATGCATCAATGCTTGGTCAACCTCCGCACGGCTTTGCATGCTTGATAAGTCAACCGCCATCATCGCATCAATTAGTCCGGTATGTTGATCTGCATAAGCGCGCATGGCTATGTCGATAATGATCAATCGATTGACTCGCGTAGGATATTGCGCGGCAAATTGCATGGCTACTTTTCCGCCCAACGAATGCCCAAGTAGATGGATATTATCTAAATGAAGTGCATCACATAACTCAATCAAGTCATCCGCCATATTCGAATAATCTTGAGCATCGCTATGTGGTGATCGGCCATGGTTACGCAAATCGACACTAATGACTTGATAGGTCTGTGAAAAATGTTTGGCAATCATGCGCCAATTATCGGCAGAGCCAAATAAACCGTGAAGTAAGATTAGCGGCTGGCCGTGCCCAAGCTGTTGATAATGTAATTGCATCGCGCTGTTATTTTAGCGTGGCTCAAAAAAGGATGTGCATATAAATATGATACATTTAATCAACGCGCATAAACTATTTTAAACTTGGCATGTCGATAAGCAGTGGACAAGCAATTTCGTTTATAAGTACGGTCAGCGTAAGATGGAGATAGTGTTGTATGCGTCATCCTCTCCATCCATCATTAAATTCAGTTACTAAAGAAGCAATTGTGGAAAATATAAAGATATTACAAGGCAAGTTGCACTTTATGAATGCTGTGATTAATCATGCAGGTGAACCAATTTTTGTTAAAGATGCACATAGCAGGATTATTCTAGCTAATGACTCTTTTTGCAAAATGTTTGGATTAGAACGACATGATATCTTGGGTAAAACATTGGCAGAAAACGTCCCTAAGAATGAGCGGGAAATTTTTTTAAAAGTGGATAAGCAGGTGTTGGCAGATGGCATTAAAAATGTAACAGAAGAAACGCTAACCACCAACGGAGTGGCGACAAGAACCATTGTGACTACTAAAACCAGATATACCGATGCAGAAGGTACGCATTTTTTAATAGGCGTGATTAATGACATCTCTGAGCGTAAGTTGCTGGAGCAGCAACTGAGAGCAAAAGCGAATACCGATTATTTAACCAACCTCAATACCCGCCGCCATTTTATGGATTTAGCCAAACAAGAGCTTAATCGCTTAGCGCGCTACGATAGCCCACTTTCGTTTATGGTGTTGGATATTGATTTTTTCAAACGCATCAATGATCAATATGGACATCATTCCGGTGACAAAGTGATTATGAAATTTGCTGAAGTCTGTCAAAGTATCTTGCGTAATGTCGATATTATGGGACGTCTTGGTGGAGAAGAGTTTGCAGTCATGCTGCCAGAAACCAACAAAGAACAAGCAATGGAAGTGGCTGAGCGTTTGCGAGAAACA
>JBFJJY010000361.1:0-1780 GCA_041612055.1 Methylophilaceae bacterium
GCGTAACGCGATTAAATATGGGCCGAATGATTCTATAGTTCACATCAAAACAGTCACTAACGGACAACAATTGCAACTCAGTATTGCGGATGAAGGGGCTGGTGTATTGGACACTGAACTACAAGATATTTTCAAACCTTTTGTCCGAGGTCATTCTGGCAGTCAGGTGGTTGGACATGGTGTTGGTTTAGCAATTGCCAAGCAAGTCATTGAGGCGCATGGCGGCCAAATAACAGCACGTAATCTAAAGCCAAACGGATTTGTTGTGACCATCATGCTACCAAACAGCCGTTATGCTATTTCACCCGAGACGTAGTACCAACGATCACTGCGCAAGAACTGGCTTACTTCATGTAATCGTTCTGCTTTTTGCCCACCGATTTTGTAGCGCGCAACAAATTCCACAATTGCTGAGGTTGCGCTTGTTTGCTCAAAGCGTTTAACACTTAACCCCAGCCATTTCATTGCCGGATCTTCGGATAAACTAAGATGGGTAGGGCGCGTATCAGGATGCCAAGTGTATAGTAAATAGTGTGCTAAACCAAGCACATACGCGCTATATCGTGAACGCATTAATATTTCCGCATTAGCCGCTGGCGTGCCTTGGTGATAAGGCTGGCAGCAGGATGCATAAGGCTTTCCGCTCTCACAAGGGCAAGGGTTTGTTAGCATTTAGGCAATTTCGCGCGTTTCGGCAAAAGTGATGTCTGGATAACGCTCTTGTGCCATCTGTAAGTTGACACGATTAGGCGCAAGATAGACGTAATCATCAGCACCATCTAAGCCAACATTAAAACCATATTTGTCGGCAATGGCTTTTAAATCATCATCTGAACCATGTAGCCAGCGCACAGTGTAACAATCAAATGGTTCAAAAATCATATCCACACCATATTCATGCTCTAGTCGATGTTTTACTACATCAAACTGCAACATACCCACTGCACCTAATACCAAATCATTTGTGAGTAATGGACGGAATAGCTGTGCTGCGCCTTCTTCAGCCAATTGTTTGAGACCGATTTGTAACTGCTTCATTTTCATTGGATTTTGAATGCGCGCACGACGGAAAAACTCAGGTGCAAATGATGGAATACCAATAAATTTTAAACTTTCGCTTTCTGTGAATGTATCACCCAACTTAATCGTGCCGTGATTAGGAATGCCGATGATGTCGCCAGAATAGGCTTCATCCATAATCGTTCTGTCTTGCGCCATAAAGGTAATGGCATTATTGACGTTAATGGTTTTACCAGATGCCACCTGTTTGACTTTCATACCGCGTTCAAATCGACCAGAGCATAAGCGTAAAAAAGCAATTCTATCGCGATGTTTTGGATCCATATTGGCTTGAATCTTAAATACAAAACCAGAGAATTTATCTTCACCAGCAGCGACTTCCCGCGTTGCTGTCTTTCGTGGTTGTGGTGCAGGTGATAAATCTACCACAGCGTCTAACAAGGACTGCACGCCAAAGTTATTGACGGCTGAGCCAAAAAATACAGGCGTTTGCTTACCTGATAGATAACGCTCTTTATCAAATGCATGTGAAGCCCCGCGCACGAGTTCAATATCAACACGTAGATCCTCAGCCTGACTACCTAGTAAGGCGTCTAAACGCGGGTTATCGAGTCCTTGAATCACTTCTGATGTACCTTTTTCTGCCCTAGGGTCAAAAAAGAAGATATTGTCATTGACCAAGCTATAAACACCACGGAAAGTTTTACCCATGCCGATTGGCCATGTCATTGGCGCACATTCCATGCCTAATGTGGTTTCA
>JBFJJY010000362.1:0-1770 GCA_041612055.1 Methylophilaceae bacterium
GGGTAAAAGATATAAAACTAACGCACTTTTCATGACAGCCGCTTCATCGATACCAACAATAACGCGCTGACCTACCGCTGCATTGATGGTATTTCGCGCTTTAAAGCTAGTCGCTTTATGTGCAAATAGCTTACCCCACAGTGCATTGCCACAACCGCTTGTTTGTCCACACAAACCACAAGCAGTTTTACGCACCACTTCAATGGTTGCCATTGGCGGTCCTTCTTCTTGGGGTTCTGCTGAGAGAATGATGGCGTACTGCTCGATCATACGATAATTGCTTTCCAACTATTTTTTAAAAGTGACGGCCTCAGCAATGCTTTTAACCGTTTTTGCTGGCACTTCGCCAACAACAATAATTTGATGCCCATCGCTGACATGCGCGCACATATTGGTTGAGCCCATTGGCATATTACCTGTTTTTGGCCGTTTACCTTTTGTCATTGGCTCAATAAACACGGAAACAGATCCGATGCCATCTGAAAAGACTAATTGATCAACTTTACTACCCGCTTTTACACGCTGGATATGATCAATTTGCTGATAACCAGCAGGTAAATTAGTGACAATTAAATCATTATCCACTCGCGTCATTGGATTAGATTGCTCCGTCACATATTCTTTACCTATCTCAATTTTGGGTTGAAACCAATTTAAATTTTCGGAGTTAAGCATGCTCAATTGGTTAAAATAAATCTGCTCTAGGGTTTTATTGTCAGCATTGAGCAAAGTCATTTTAAGAATTAATCCAAACTTAATATCTGTCCAGATTTTATAACGATAACGATAAGCATCATTAGGCACCAACTCTATAATTTGGGCCTCTCGATTAGCGACGAACTCTGTGCCAGCTAGAAGCGCATTATAGTTTGCTTTTATGCTAGTCAGATTGGTTGGCAACATGGCAGGAAAAAGATTTTTGCCACGCCTTTTTTTAATCATGACATTTTTGTGCGTTGGCTGAAGGATAACAATATCGTTGCCTTGGCTATACACTTCTCTGTGACTATTATCCAATACGATATTACGTGCGACTTCACGTCCACCATAATTCATGTGTTTAATATCAACTGTGCGTGCATTTTCGCCATTCACATAGCTAAACTGACCTTCATAATTAAGCTCACGCGCAGCATGCGCAGACTTCTCTAATATTTGCCACGCGTCTGTTGGCTTGATATCAGTGCTAGTGTCACCTGGCAGCAAACCACCTGCTAACACCTCTAGACTCAGCGTTGCTAATAAGAGCCCAACAGCTAATTGCCGCATTATTGCTTAGACTCCGTATAGTTTGCTGATTGTATGTAATAAGCTGCACTGCTTGGTGCCATCGATTGATGCGCGTGCAAATATTCCATCGGCACACTGCTGGCAAGTTCAACTGGCGTCATATCTTCTGATTCGCCTAGTTGCAAATCAAATACCATTAATCCAACAAACATTACTGCTGCAACTGAAGCTGCAATAGACCAAAACATGGGTGTTTTGATTGCACGTTTTTTGATTTCGGGCGTCACTACTTTCACTTGTTTATTCACAGCCAACACAGTTGGCTCAGCATCTAAAGCTTGTATTATTTTTGCACTAAAATCACGAGAACCTTCCAGATTACCTCGCATTGCGTCACCAATCAGATGATAGTGTTTCCATGCCTCTTTCACCTCACCATCTGCTTTTAACGCAGTGATAATGTGTTCAGCCTCTTCAATATCGAATTCACCATCGATTAATGCAGATAATTGATTTTTCATACGTAACCTCTATTACAAA
>JBFJJY010000363.1:0-1765 GCA_041612055.1 Methylophilaceae bacterium
AACAACGGAAGGGGTATTAGCTGGTGATACTGAACAAAGTATGTTGGCGATGAAGGCGCTAAAAGAAACCAATATAAAATTGGCGATTGATGACTTTGGTACGGGCTATTCTTCTTTAAGTTATCTCAAAAAATTTCCAATTGATATTTTGAAAATTGATCGTGCATTTATCAATGAATGTGACACCAATTCAGATGATGCTGCCATCTGTTTGGCCATTATCACGTTAGCAAAAAACTTAGGCTTACAAATTGTGGCGGAAGGTGTTGAAACTGAGCAGCAACTGGCGTATCTCAATATGCACCATTGCGATCAATACCAAGGTTACTATTTCAGCCAGCCGCTTTCAGCTAAACATATCTCAACATTGCTGCGAACGTAATCCAACTCGCCAACATTATTTAAGTGTGGCGCACATCATGGCCAATTGAGCTGATTCAATACCCGCTTTTGTGGAACAGAACTACTGATAGTTAAGGTATCAAGCGTTGCGTGATAAAATAACAGATTATTTATTTTAGTCACTGTTTATGAGCTTGAACGACATTTCACCAATAGAAAAGCAACTTCGCGCATTACTTAAAGAACGCATCTTAATTTTAGATGGCGCCATGGGTACGATGATTCAGCAATATAAATTGACTGAGGCGGATTATCGTGGCGAGCGCTTTGCCGATTTTAAGGCGCCGCAGGGTGAGCGCGAGTTGTTTGTCAAAGGGAATAACGAGCTGCTGTCATTGACGCAACCACAAATAATCCAAGAAATTCACGAAAAGTATCTCGAAGCAGGTGCAGACATTATCGAAACCAATACTTTTGGTGCCACCAGCGTTGCGCAAGATGATTACCACATGGCTGAGCTCGTTTATGAAATGAATGTAGCCTCAGCGAAACTGGCGAAAACAGCGTGTGAAAAATATAGCACCCCAGACAAGCCACGCTTTGTGGCCGGGACTCTAGGTCCAACGCCGAAAACAGCCAGCATCTCACCTGATGTTAATGATCCCGCCGCGCGTAATGTGACATTTGATCAATTAGTCGCAGCCTATTTAGAGCAAACCCGTGCTTTGGTAGAAGGCGGTGCTGATATTCTAATGGTGGAAACTATTTTTGATACGCTCAATTGCAAAGCAGCATTATTTGCGATTGATACGTTCTTTGAAGAAGTGGGTTACAAAATGCCATTGATGATTTCTGGCACGGTAACCGATGCGTCTGGCCGTATTTTGTCTGGACAAACAGTGACGGCATTTTGGCATTCAGTACGTCATGCTAAACCACTGACTGTGGGATTGAATTGTGCGTTAGGTGCTACGTTAATGCGCCCTTATGCAGAAGAATTATCGAAAGTGGCTGATACTTTTATCTGTATCTACCCGAATGCAGGTCTGCCTAACCCAATGAGCGACACGGGTTTTGATGAAACCCCCGAGGTGACTTCTAGCTTGGTAAAAGAGTTTGCCGATAGTGGTTTTGTCAATATTGCGGGTGGCTGCTGTGGCACAACGCCGCCGCATATTCATGCAATTTACAATGCGATTAAAGATTGTCCGCCTCGCCAAGTGCCCGTACAAGCACCTGTCACAAAGCTAGCTGGTTTAGAACCTTTTATCATTGATGAAGACTCTTTATATGTCAACGTAGGCGAGCGTACTAATGTGACGGGCTCTAAAGCGTTCGCGCGTTTAATTATCAATGAGCAGTATGAAGAAGCACTGAGCGTAGCACGACAACAAGTCGAAAATGGCGCACAAATCATCGATAT
>JBFJJY010000364.1:0-1751 GCA_041612055.1 Methylophilaceae bacterium
AGCTCACACAACAACAACAACATCATGCCAGGCGCACCTATTTCTGGCAGAGTCACTTTAAACTATAGTTTCTAAACACTTAACGTTTTTACAACTGACCCAATTAAAAGCTCACATGAAAATGTGGGCTTTTTTTGTAGCCGCATGATTGCTTCATAATGATAAAATATCTATATGAATACACCAAACGACTCACTACATCATTTTCTTTTTGAAAACACCCCTATCCGTGGCAACTTAGTTCACTTGAGTGATACTTATAATCAGGCTTTAGCCCATCAACAATTGCCTTTGGTTGTAAAAAAAGCCTTGGGGGAGTTAATGGCAGCAAGCGCCCTTCTCATCTCCACTTTAAAAATGAATGGGGCAATGGTGTTGCAAATTCAAACTAAAGGGCAACTAAAGTTATTAGTGGTTGAATGTAGCTCTGATTTAGAAATGCGAGCAACCGCAAAATGGGAGGGTGAAATTGCTGATGATGCCGATTTTTTAACGCTGATTAAAGAAGGTCATTGCATTATTACTTTAGACACAAAAAACAGCACGCCATACCAAGGCATTGTGCCAATTGAAGGCGTCAGCATTGCCGAGATGTTAGAAAACTATATGCGTCGCTCGCAACAAATAGACACCAAATTATGGCTTAGCTGTGATGGCAATAGCGCTGCTGGTTTGTTGCTACAAAAGCTACCAGAGCAAGCGTCGCAAGATGCCGATGCATGGAATCGCCTCAGCATTTTAGCGGATACCGTAACTGATCAAGAGTTGCAAACAGAATCTGCAGAGCGCATTCTCACCACCCTTTTTTACGAAGAAGATGTGCGATTATTTGAAGCAAAATCAGTTAGATTTTATTGTCAATGTACGCGTGAAAACGTTGGAAAAATGCTACAAATGTTAGGTCATAAAGAAGTTGAATCTATTTTGTCAGAGCAAGAAAAAATTGAAATTCACTGTGACTTTTGCAACAAAGAGTATCTATTTGACGCCGTGGATGCGGCAACCCTGTTTACCGACGGTGAAGTCATCAACGCTAGCAAAGCCATCCATTAAAATCGTAAAGGAGTCTTTGCGAAGACCTCGTCCGCAGTCATTTCTAAACCAACACTCATTTAGCAGCCATGCGATATTAAAATTGGATTGCTTCACTGCGTTCGCAAAGACAGTCCATCTTACTAACAATACTCTCTACTAGATGATCAACATCACGCTAAATCACATTGCCGTTTGCGCTCAAATAAACAAATTGCAGCAGCAGCAGCGGCATTCAGCGACTCTAATGCTGGGTGCATAGGAATACGCACCTGATGTGTTGCTGCGTTGATAGTCGCGCTGCTCAAACCCGCTCCCTCATTACCAATCACAAAAGCGGTTGGCTGAGTTAAATCATAGGTATAAAGCACATCACCTGCTAGGGTTGTGGCGTAACTATTTCCAGCAAACTGACTAAGGGTTTCCACAATATCCACCCCTTCTATAATCGGCAAATAAAACTGCGCGCCCTGCCCGCCACGTAAGCTTTTTGGCGACCAAGCATCTGTACAACCTTTTGATAAATAAACAGCATCGACACTGGCGCCTAATGCTGTTCTTAACATGCTCCCTAAATTGCCCGGATCCTGAATATCTTCCAATATCAATGCAAACTGCACTGTTTCTGGTATGGCGATTTCAGCCGTTTTGACTAGTGCCAAAATACCGGTGCTGCTCGCGACTGGCGTGAGTTCGGTAAACATCAATGTTGGGAACAT
>JBFJJY010000365.1:0-1736 GCA_041612055.1 Methylophilaceae bacterium
AAGGGATTACCAAAGCGCAAACAAACGACAGCTACATTGCGCAAATCACCGAGAACTTACAACGTTTACGTGAAATTGCCGTGCAATTGGGTGGCACAGCATCAGGTACAGAAACAGAAGCACTGATTGATGAAAATGCACGTATTAATGCATTAGTGACAACAACAGGCGCAGTGGTTGTGAATGCGGATGGCGGTACAGTCACTGGTGTGGGTGCAGCGCCAACGGTATCAGCTAATACAGTGACAACACTAACAGTGGGCGATATTGATACACAATTAGGCTCTGCAGCGACAGCGCGTGCTTCGTATGGTGCGGACATGGCGACATTCCAATCAGCATCTAACAACTTGGGTAACTCAGCAGTCAACATTGCAGCACAATTAAGTGCGATTATGGACACTGACTATGCAACAGAATCTGCCAACATGACGAAGAACAGTATTCTTCAACAAGCAGGTACAGCAGCGTTATCACAAGCTAACCAAGCACCTAACAATATTACATCGTTGTTACGTTAATTGGGTTGGTTGTCAGTGTATTGAATTAACCGACCAGACTTTCTGGTCGGTTTTTAGGCTAAAGGAGGGATAAAAGATGTCTGTACAAAATGTTAGTTTAATTGCTAGTAGTGCAAATCTGACTAGTAGTTCTATAACGGGTCAGCCAGATTTTTCTCGTCAAACTGCTTTAGAAGTATTGCCAGAAATTGAGTTTAAGACAGGTAAAAAGCCAGAACCTGATGAATTACAAAAAGCAGTAGAAGAGGCAAATAAAATGTTTAGCCAAGTACGGCCAGATATCAAATTTGTCATAGACGAAAGTACGCAAGATGTGGTGATCTTATTGGTGGAGCCCGTGACAGGTAATGTGATTAATCGTTACCCAACTGAGCAGGCCATGGCGATTAGTAATGCGATTGTTGAATCGCAAGCTAGGAACGCCGAACGCAGTGAAGCATTTCGTAATGCTGATGATGGTTTAGTCGGTTTATTTGTTCAGCAAAAAACATAAAGGATAGTTGAGATGGCAATTTCAGGATTAGGAGCAGGAACGATTGACGTATCGTCATTTGTGAGTCAACTCATGGAGGTTGAGCGCGGCCCTGTAAACAAACTGACCAAAAAATCAGCTAACTATGAAACCAAATTGTCTGTGTTGGGCACACTCAAAAGCACCATTGCAGGCTTTCAAACAGCGGTAAAAGGATTAAAAGATACGGGTAGTTTTCAGTCTTTTAGTACCACCTCTTCTGATACTTCAGCGCTCACTTCAAAAGCTGGCGCAACGGCAAGCCCAGGCAACTACTCAGTCAATATCAGTCGCTTAGCACAATCTCAACAATTGGTTGCAACGGGTCAACTGAGTAGCACCACTGCAATAGGTAGCGGTGCATCGACCACGCTCAGCTTTGATTTTGGTACGATTGCTGGTGGCACCCTTAATGCGGGAACCTATAGTGGCGCAAGTTTTACGTCAAACGGTAATGGTGTGCAAACAGTTACTATTGATGCAACGAATAATACACTTGAGGGCATACGAGATGCCGTCAATAGTGCAAAAATTGGGGTAACAGCGAGCATTATTAATGATGGTGGCTCTACACCTTATCGTCTCGCATTTAGCTCTACAGCATCTGGTGAAAACAATAGTATTAGCATTGCAGTTGATGGTGATGCTGCATTAAGTAGCTTGCTCAGCCATGATCCAGCTGGTACTCAAAATTTAGCAGAAAC
>JBFJJY010000366.1:0-1724 GCA_041612055.1 Methylophilaceae bacterium
ATTATTGCGCGCAGCCCATCACGCGCCTAGTGTTGGACTTATGCAACCATGGCGGTTCATTCGAATTAGTGATGTTAATATCCGTAAAATGATCTATGCGCAGGTGAATGAGGAGCGCATCAAAACAGCAGAAGCTATTGGTGAATATGAAACCACGGCGCGTATGGCTGAGTTTATGCGGCTAAAAGTTGAGGGTATTTTAGACTGTGGTGAAGTGCTCGTCGCCACTTTATGTGACGATAGAGAAAAGCATATCTTCGGCCGTCGTACATTGCCAGAAATGGATTTAGCTTCTGCCAGTTGTGCGATTCAAAACATCTGGCTGGCTGCTAGAGCTGAAGGCATTGGCATGGGCTGGGTTAGCTTGTTTGATCCAGACAAACTATCCGCATTGTTACAGATACCTAAAGGTGCAAAGCCAATTGCTATTTTATGTTTAGGCTATGTCAATAGTTTTTATAAAGAGCCCATGTTAGTGGAAGAAGGCTGGGCAAAAGAGAGGCCTTTGGCAGAGATGTTAATGGAAAATCACTGGGGCAATAAAATCGAAAGTGAATCTAAAACCAGATGAATATGCTACCGCAACGCATTATCTGTTTAACCACAGAAACAGTTGAAGTGCTGTACATGCTCGGTGAGCAAGACCGTATTGTTGGCATTTCTGGCTATACGACACGTCCAGAAATGGCACGTAAGGAAAAGCCAAAAATTTCTGCATTTACCTCAGCAAAAATCGATAAAATTTTAGACTTAAAACCAGATCTAATTTTAGGTTTTTCCAATCTACAAGCAGATATTGCAGCCGAACTGATTAAAGCAGGCATTGAAGTGCATGTTTTTAATCAACGTTCAATAGAAGATATTTTGCGGATGATTGTCACCATAGGTCGTTTAGTGGGTGCAACTGAAAAAGCAGAGAGTATCGTACAAACAATACAGACTAAAATCGCTAAAGTGCAGAACACCGCAAGCCTTAATCCCCGCAAACCAAAAGTGTATTTTGAAGAATGGGATGAGCCAATGATGTGTAGCATTCGCTGGGCCGCCGAACTGATTGACATTGCAGGAGGAGAAGATTGCTTTCCTGAATTAAGCCAATTTCATAGCGCGGTTGAGCGAGTCGTCACACCAGCACAAGTGTTGGAACGCATGCCAGATATTATTATTGGTTCTTGGTGTGGGAAAAAATTTCAACCTGAAGACATCAAATCGCGACAAGGTTGGTCTGCCATACCTGCAGTTAAAAATAATATGATATTCGAGATAAAATCCGCTGATATTCTACAACCTGGACCATCTGTATTTGAGCACGGTTTAATACAACTAGAAAACATTATCCAGCAATGGGTAAAGGGACAATAATATGGCAGTGCATTTAGTATTAGGTGGGGCACGCTCTGGAAAAAGCGCTTATGCTGAACAACTTGCTTCAGCGAGCCAGCTACCAGTGACATACATTGCCACTGCGCAAGTTTATGATGATGAATTTGCAAAACGTGTTGCGCATCATCAAGCTAGACGTCCTAAAGATTGGCAGATTATTGAGGCGCCATTTAACCTAGCGACTAAGTTAGAAACGCATATAAAAGAACATCATTTTGTGATTGTGGATTGCCTTACATTGTGGCTTGCACAATGCATTTGTCCTGACTGTGACAAACCTGAAACCATGAGCTGGGAAAAAGAACGCGCGGCGTTATTGAACATTTTGCCAACGCTTAAAG
>JBFJJY010000367.1:0-1721 GCA_041612055.1 Methylophilaceae bacterium
GATAATTTGTTGACTGTTACTACCCAATCGTTGAAATAAGAGCCTGGATTGCTCTGGTGAAAAGCGAATGAGTAGTCCAACGAGAGGTGTATTTTTGCCCAACAGTTCAACAATACAGTTCTCTGGAAAGGGTTTTTTCGTGTCAGTAACGAAATTGTAATAAGGTGGCTGTGGCCACTCAACAGTGCTAATTTCTTTGACTTTATTTAAATCTAAGTTGCCCATTATTATCCTAAATATTCATCATATGTCGCTTCTGACCAGTTGTAATTGGTGCATAACGCTCATGTTTAACATGTCCTATGAATCTGATAACGGCACCATGCAATGAAAGTTTAGGATATATCCAGCTTTTTTAATCATTAATTAAACCTATAAGTAAGGGGTGATAAGTCATCTTATTGAGCGATAACAGAGGTCATCCATATTGTCTAATAGAGAGATTAGAAATTAATTAGTAGCGCTGAACCTTAGCGCTTTGGACAGTATGGAGCTAGCGCAATGAATCTTGATTTTTGGAAAGATAAACGCGTTTTTATCACAGGGCATACCGGTTTTAAAGGTGCCTGGCTTTCAATGTGGTTGCAATCACTAGGCGCGCAGGTCACGGGCTACGCATTAGGCGCGCCCAGTGACATTAATTTGTTTAGTGTCGCGAATGTTAACAATGGCATGCAGTCGATTCATGGCGATATTAGAGAAGCTGCTGCGTTAGAAAAAGCGCTGTTAGCAGCTAATCCTGAGATTGTCTTTCATTTAGCTGCGCAATCGTTGGTTTATCAGTCATACGAAAGTCCCGTGGAAACCTATACTACCAATGTCATGGGGACCGTTAATTTATTAGAAGCAATTCGGCGTTGTGATGCGGTTAAATCGGTCGTTGTTGTAACCAGTGATAAATGTTACGACAATAAAGATTGGCATTGGGGTTATCGTGAAAATGATGCCATGGGCGGTTTTGACCCTTACAGTAGCAGCAAAGGCTGTGCTGAACTAGTCACAGAATCATATCGCCATTCATTTTTTAATCCCGAGCAATATGAAGCGCATGGTGTTTCTGTTGCCAGTGCCAGAGCTGGTAATGTGATTGGCGGTGGCGACTGGGCAAAAGATCGACTGATTCCCGATGTAATCAATGCGTTTACCAAACGTGAGCCAGTGATGTTGAGAAATCCTGAGTCCACACGACCATGGCAACATGTATTAGAGCCTTTGGGCGCTTATATTTTGTTGGCAGAGCGGCTGTTCGATAATGGTAAAGCCTATGCCGAAGCTTGGAATTTTGGTCCAAATGAGATTGATACAAAACCGACAGGTTGGATAGTCAACCTGTTGGCATCGCATTGGAAAGACAATGCTCAGCATCTGATTCAGCAAAATGATGAGGCAGAACGTGAAGCCGTCTATCTCAGATTAGATTGCTCTAAAGCACATAGCAAACTAGGCTGGTATCCTATTTGGAACATTGAAGAAGCGGTTGCCCATGTCGCGGATTGGTATCTTGCCTATCAAAACAAACAAGATATGCGTGCTTTTTCACTCAAACAAATCCAACAGTATCAAAAGCAGTGGGATCAAAAATACATGATTGCATAGTACGTTGAACAGCAATATTGGAGGCTAGTCAAAATCCAACAATTAGCAGCCAGCCTGTCGTCAGAAAATGCTATTCTTAGGATTGGAAAGAAATTAAACGCATGCAATGAAAAAAGCGACATGAA
>JBFJJY010000368.1:0-1712 GCA_041612055.1 Methylophilaceae bacterium
AAGCGCCTTAGAGTGGGCTGCACAAAATATTGCTGATTTAGTGTTTGTAGATTTTCTAATGCCTAGAATGAATGGCGTCGACTTTATTCGCTTAATTAAAATGCTACCTGATTATGCCAGCGTCCCTGTTGTCATGATTACAGTTAAAAAAGATGCTGAGACGCGTTATGCTGCACTGGATGTTGGTGTTGCTGATTTTTTAAGTAAACCCGTTGATGCATATGAATGCACCGCTCGCTGCAAAAACTTACTCACGATGCGCCAGCAGCATCTAGTACTACAAAACAGAAGCGATCTGCTTGAAAATAAGGTAAAGCTGGCGATTGCAGAAATCAGCGCTAGAGAACAAGAAACTTTGATGCGTTTAGCGCGTACAGGCGAATATAAAGACTATGACACGGCGATGCATTTGCAACGCATGGCGCTGTACAGCAAGGTCATTGCGCTGGCAGCAGGTTTTAGTGAAGAAGACGCTAACATGATTGAACTCTCTTCGCCTTTACATGACCTTGGTAAAATTGGGATTCCCGATCATATTTTATTAAAGGAAGGCGCATTAAATGCAGAAGAGAAAAAGATTATGCGCAAACACCCGATTATAGGCTATGAAATTCTGCAGAATAGCCCTTCCAAATATCTGCAAATGGGTGGTGAAATTGCCTTAGCGCATCACGAGCGTTACGATGGTAGCGGCTACCCTTTTCAATTAAAAGGCGATCAAATTCCACTTTCTGCGCGCATTGTTGCCATTGCAGATGTACTTGATGCGCTAACGAGCAAAAGACCCTACAAAGAAGCTTGGTCGATGGATAGAGCTTTTGAATATATAGAAGCAGAAAGCGGTAAGCATTTTGATCCGCAACTCGCTGCCTTAACGCTATCAATTCGTCAAAAAATTGAAGCTGTAACCAATAGAGCCGATACACATCTTCATTAATCACTGGTTTTATGATGATTGTTAGTGATATTCGCAGTGCGGCCAAATTTAAGCAAACCGTCTTAATCATAGACGATCAACCAACTGTGCTCGATATTCATCAAGCCATACTGAAATCCCTACGCCCTAATCTTAATATTGTCACCATGACCAATCCTATTGAAGCACTCAAATGGGCTGAGCATAAACAGGTTGATCTGATTATCACTGACTTTAGTATGGCGCAAATGAATGGTATGGAATTCGTAAAAGCCATTAATCAAACCAAATCGTCAGCAATAGTGCCCATTATTGTCATTACTGTACTAAAAGATAAATCATTACATAAAGCTTTAATTGCCTCTGGCGCTACCGCCTGCTTAACAAAACCAGTGACGGCAAGCAGTTTGAAAAAGGTGGCGGACTTTTTGCTTTATGAAAGCAAACAATTCTATAACTATCAGCAAATAGCAATCAATTAACAATATGCTATCAACACTAAAACAATGGTATAAAAAAACAATCGCCGCTTGTGATCCGTTAGAAATAGAGCAGGCCCTCATTCGCCTTCCCGTCGAGTTCGTCGTCTTAGGTTGGATTATTTATAGCAACTATCATGAACCACTGGAAAATCATGCATTTATTCTAAAGCTCAGCTTTATTATTATTTTTCTATCACTGTTATTAGTTTTAGCGATTATTAAGAATCAATTTAATCCCATCCTCAGAAGGCTCTCCGGCGCTTGGTTAGATATCACAGCAACATCAATTTTTATGTCACTCACGTCAGATGTTG
>JBFJJY010000369.1:0-1711 GCA_041612055.1 Methylophilaceae bacterium
ACCATGCGCGATTTGTATTTTAAGCGTTCGCTGGAGGCGATTCCACAGTTTAGCCGCTTGGTGATTGAGACGACTGGTATGGCAGATCCGGGGCCAATTATGGCCAACTTGATGAATGAGCCTGTGATTGAGTCTGTTTTCCGCTTAGATGCGGTGATTGTGACGATGGATGCGATGTATGGCTTGCAACAACTCAATGAACATGCCGAGGCGCGCAAACAGGCGGCGGTAGCGGATGTGTTGTTGCTGACCAAAACCGATCTTGTGACAGCTGAGCAAACCAGCGCGTTAAAAGAAAGATTGATTCAACTCAACCCTGGCGCAACGCAACACAAAGTGTTGCATGGCGCGATTGAGCCTGATTTTATTATTGATGTGGGTTTGTTTGACCCTAGTGGCAAACGTGCGGAGCCTGAGCGTTGGTTACGTGCACCACTTAAGCCAGTGAGCAATTTAGGTGGCAAGTTACCCGTTGCACACCAAGATGAAATTACTAGCTTTACCGTGACCTTGCCGACTGGCATTTCATGGAAAAGCTTTAAACCTGTATTGCTCAAGCTATGCCAAACGCACGGCGCGCAATTGTTACGCTTAAAAGGCATCTTGCATACCGATGATCAGCCGCATCCGCTAGCGATTCACGCTGTACACTTTACGCCTTATCCTGCAACTTTGCTTATGGACTGGAAAGAAGATAAGCCAACTAGTCGTGTTGTGTGTATTGGTAAAGGGTTGGATGAAGCCGCGATTAGAAAAATGTTGACGCAAATATAGAACAATTCTAATTGTTCACGGTCTGTTTTATATGATGAATCAAAATACAATTCGATGTTTGATGGTACTTTTAGGGATTAGCGCCTTGGGTTTAATGGCATGCACAACAACATCTTCCAACAAAACTCAGGCCAGCAAATTGCAGGTTGTTTATCAATGCGAGCGTGGCACTATTTTGAATGTAAGCTTTATTGAAAGAGGCTATACCACCCTTCAAGGTGGAAAACATTACAAGAGGCGATATCATGAAAAAACACCTTTTGCCATTGTTAATTTTGGCAACAATCAGGAGGTGACGTTAATGCAAGAAGTAACGGCATCAGGCTATAAATATAGCGATGGACGTTATGCACTTCACAGCAAGGGTGATGAGGCGATTTGGATGGTTGGTAAAATGGCTGATGAGCGTTGCGTGCTTAATGATTAAATCAAAACTAGCCTAAAAAATCGTAAGTCAATCAAATCTAATTAAATCAAATCGTTCCAAATTTTATCAAGCCGCTTAATCGATATTGGGTACGGCGTTTTGAGCTCTTGTGCAAATAGCGAGACGCGTAGCTCTTCAATTAACCAACGGAAGTTTTGTAGTTCTGGTGAGACATTATCCACTTTGGCTTGCTTATCCATCTCTGCTTGCCACTTTTGCCATAACAAGCCAATGCTAGCAGCGTGTTTGCCGTCTCTATCTGGGTTGCTTGGTTGCTTGTCGATTCTTAAGCTTAAGGCTTTTATATAACGCGGCAAGTGTTGCAATTGATCCCACGGCGTTTGGCTAAAACAACCTTTATATAGCAGGCTTTGAATTTGGCTTTCTACATCTTTGCTCAACCTATTCGCCCTTGCTGGCATCTTGGCTTGTTTATCTGCCAATGCAAAATATTCAGTGCCAATAATGGCAATGGTGCGGAAAAGTGCATCTTTAACCGCAGGCAAGCGT
>JBFJJY010000370.1:0-1696 GCA_041612055.1 Methylophilaceae bacterium
AATCCACGAACCCATCATACCCATCGCCATTTGCGTCATTTCATCTGCATGCGGATGATACATAAAAGTACCAGCACGCCTTGCCTCAAACTCATATAGATAAGTTTGGCCTGGTTTAATAGAGGGTTGCGTTAATCCGCTCACGCCATCCATTCCATTCGGTAAGCGTTGCCCATGCCAATGAATACTGGTGTGCTCAGGTAGTTTGTTGGTTACATAAATGCGCACCATATCACCTTCTACAACCTCAATAGTTGGGCCTGGACTTTGTCCATTGTAACCCCATAAATTCGCAATCATGCCTGGTGCTATTTCACGTTTAACAGGCTCCGCAATTAAATGAAATTCCTTTATATTATTTTTCATGCGCCAAGGCAAACTCCACCCATTCAACGTAGCCACAGGTCTATATGGACGTCCTGTATTCGGCATCAATAACGGAGCTGTCATGGCATTATCCGTGGTCACAGCATCTGGAATCGCAGCTAGAGCCACTTTATTAACCGTAGTGGCCACCACTCCCGCTACTCCCATTTGTAAAAAATGTCTTCTATCCATTATTCGCTTCCTTTTTCATCTAGAGGTGTGCCCACAAGCACCATGTCCAAATCACTCTCTGCTAACCAGAAGTCTCTTAAACTTTCTATATAGCGGTTTACAGATAACACTTGCTCTCGCGCGGCTACCATCAATTCAAATGGGCTCATGAGCATGCCGTTGTATCGCAATAAGCTCTCATCTAATATTTTTTTACGCAATGGCACAATTTCATCTCGATATTGTTTAGCAATTGCATAGTTTGTTTCATACTGACTGTATTGTGCTCGCACTTGGGATGCTGCTTTAATTGCTTGGTTACTAGCTGATAACAGTGCCTGTTGATAAACAGCATCAGCGCGTTTAACCTTAGCTGTACCCCAATCAAAAATAGGAATTTCAAACCGCAGCTCTACCCCTCTTTTTACTGGATCGCCACGGCGTCCTTCTAATATCCTAGCAGGTCCAATTTCTAGTAAATTGATAAAGCGGGTTGTTTTAGTGAGTCCTAGTTCCTGGGCTAATGCCTCAGTGTTGGTACGCATTTGCTGCAGGTCTAAACGTTTTGAGAAATCATCGGCATTAACATGTTTTAAATCACTATCAGAGTTAGGTAATGTTGTTAGTCGATCAGGTAGGGTTATTGCTGATGGATGGTTAAAGCCAAGTAAACGCGTTAATTGCTCTTCTGCTTGTAAGCACTGATTCTGCACACGATTCAGTTCTAGTGCTGTTTCCATGTAGAAGCTTTGCTCGCGACCTTCATCTAATGCATTCCAATTGCCAGCCTCGCGCATCCGCTTTGCTAACAAATAAGTTGATCGTGCGGATTCATTCACTTGTTTAAGATAATCAACACTCTGTTTAGCAGCTAAAGCATGAATGTAGGCATTACGCGTTTGTCTGGCTACATCCAGTACCTTTAATGCCATACGGTTTTGTATAGCGAGAAAGTTCTTTCTTTCAATAGCCGTCGCCTTGCCCATCGTGAACAATGCAAAAATGTTCATTGTGAGCGTTTGTTCAATGGTGTAATCACCATTGGTTCTAGCGTATAACATCGAAAAACTTGGATTAGGTAGGCGCCCAGCTTGGACGAGATTAGACTCAGCTAGTTGTAAATCATAAAAATCAGCTTGTAATTGGGCATTGTTCAAAA
>JBFJJY010000371.1:0-1664 GCA_041612055.1 Methylophilaceae bacterium
GCGCTTAACAGACACAATGGTGTTGATTGGGTCTTCGCTTTGCTTCGCTTGCGCTTGGTGACCAACAATCACGCCGTTATCGCTTGTATAACGCACAACAGACGGCAACAGTGACCGTCCGTGTTCATCTTGCAACACGGTACTCATGCCACTGCGAACAGTTGCCACTAAAGAATTGGTTGTCCCAAGGTCGATACCGACTGCCAGTTTATGCTGGTGTGGTGCGGCACTCATGCCAGGTTCAGAAATTTGTAGTAATGCCATTAGTCTTCTATTTGTGTGATGGCTTTGTTAATGTCCTCACACACTTTATCTATAAATATCAGTTTACGCGTTGTTGCTGTTGCTGCGGTCAAGTTGCTTTCTTCATCAAACAAACGAGTCAGCTCACCTGTGTATGCAGTAGCAGCTTGTCGCATCTCTTTTAATAAGCTTTCTAAGCCGTCAATGTCTTTTGCCGCTTTATAATCTTCTAATGCTTCACGCCACTCCATTTGCTGCATCAAAAAATCAGCAGGCATGGTGGTATTGGTTTCTTGTGTGGCATCAATCGCATTGAGTTTAAGCAAATACTTGGCTCGTGAAGCTGGTTTTTTAAGCGTCTGATAGGCTTCATTCGCCTGTGTCGCGAGTTGCATCGATTTTAGTTTTTCAGCCGATGATGCAGTCACGAAACGGTCAGGATGTGCAGCAGATTGAATTTGACGGTATTGGCTTTCTAATGCAGTGGTATCGATGGCAAATGTTTGCTTAAGGTCAAACAAGTCAAAATAGTTTTCATTCACACGGTAAAACTTTCTCCACAGCCACATTCATCAGCAACATTTGGATTGTTGAATTTAAAGCCTTCATTCAGGCCTTCTTTGGTAAAGTCTAATTCAGTACCATCGATATAAACCAAGCTCTTCGGGTCTACAATGACCTTAACGCCATGACTTTCAAAGGTCATGTCTTCATCATGTAACTCATCGACAAACTCCAACGTGTACGCCATGCCAGAACAGCCTGTCGTTTTAACGCCCAAGCGCAAACCAATACCCTTGCCACGATTGGCAAGGAATTTTTCTACGCGTTGCGCGGCTGCAGCGGTTAAGCTAATTGCCATTACGATGCCTCTTTTGCCGCTTGTTTTGCTTTAATATCAGCCACAGCTGCTTTAATGGCATCTTCTGCTAATACTGAACAGTGAATTTTGACTGGCGGTAAAGCCAATTCCTCTGCAATCGCTGAGTTTTTAATGGCATACGCTTCATCGACTGTTTTACCTTTAAGCCACTCGGTAACCAATGAGCTAGAAGCAATGGCTGAACCACAGCCATAGGTTTTAAATTTCGCGTCCTCGATCAAGCCTGCATCATTGACTTTAATCATCAATTTCATCACGTCACCACAAGCGGGTGCGCCGACCATGCCAGTGCCAACATTTGGGTCGTTTTTATCTAGAGAACCAACGTTACGCGGGTTTTCATAGTGGTCTAATACTTTATCTGAATATGCCATTTTACTTCTCCTTAAATTTGAATTACGTCACAAATAATGCGCTGATCCGACTGGCTGTACTAGCGTGCTATTTTTAGCCATTCAGCTTGATTTTGCTTCCTAATTCAAAATTTCAAATTAACCCATTAATTAATGTTCGGCCCATTCTACTTTGCTAATATCAA
>JBFJJY010000372.1:0-1654 GCA_041612055.1 Methylophilaceae bacterium
GTAACAAAGCAAGTAAAGCTGCTGGTCGCGTAGCGGCTGAAGGTATTGTTGGCATCAGCTTAACGGCTGACAGCAAAACAGGTACATTGTTAGAAGTTAACTCTGAAACAGACTTCTGTGCAAAAAACGAAGCATTTATTGCTTATGTTGATGCATTGGCATCAGTTATTAATGAGCATAACCCAGCAGATATGGTCGCTGCGGCTACATTACCAATGAACGGTGCAACAGTTGAAGAAACACGTGCTCAACTTGCGGGTAAAATTGGTGAGAACATTACGCCACGTCGTTTTGTGCGCATTGCTGCGCAAGGCAAACTTTCTAGCTATATTCATGGTGGAAAAATTGGCGTATTAGTTGACCTTGTTGGTGGTGATGATGAACTAGGTCGCGATATCGCGATGCATATTGCGGCAGCAAAACCAAAAGCATTGAATGCAGATGGTGTTGATAAGGCATTAATCGAATCAGAGCGCCGTGTTGCTATCGAAAAAGCAACAGAAGCGGGCAAACCTGAAGCAATGATTGAAAAAATTGCTGAAGGAACAGTGAGCAAGTTCTTAAAAGAAGTTACTTTGCTTAATCAAATGTTTGTTAAAAACGATAAAATGAGTATTGAACAATTGCTCAAATCAAAAGATGCAAGCATTGCTTCTTTCTCAATGTATACCGTTGGTGAAGGTATTGAGAAGGCAGTTGTTGATTACGCTGCTGAAGTGGCTGCTGCTGCAAAAGTTTAATTCAGTTTAAACAATCCAAAAAGTGGGTGCGGACAAACCGCCCCCACTTTTTTTTGGCCTATATTTGCTCACAGATACTTTGGAGCTTGCGACCATTTATGATTAAATGTGAAAAGTTAAAAATTAAGGAAGAAAATGGCAAAAGCCGTATATAAACGAATACTGATTAAGCTCTCTGGTGAGGCTTTGATGGGTGATGATGCTTATGGTATCAATCGTGCAACCATTGATGATATTGTGGCGCAAATTAAAGCCGTTGTAGACTTAGGTGTTGAAGTGGCTGTTGTGATTGGCGGAGGCAATATTTTTAGAGGAGTAGCACCGGCAGCGGCGGGTATGGATAGAGCGACAGCAGACTATATGGGTATGCTCGCAACTGTCATGAATGCGATGGCACTACAAGACGCGATGCGGAGTGCTGGCGTTGTGGCTAGGGTGCAATCAGCACTGAATCTTGCGCAAGTCGCTGAACCGTATATTCGTGGCAAAGCGATTCGTTACTTGGAAGAAGGACGCGTTGTGATATTTGGCGCAGGAACAGGGAACCCATTTTTTACGACCGACACAGCGGCTGCCTTACGCGGGATGGAGATTGATGCTGAGATTGTATTGAAAGCCACTAAGGTTGATGGCATTTATACGGCGGATCCGAAAACGAATCCAGAGGCAACGCGCTATGAAACGGTAACGTTTGATGAAGCGATTAATAAAAATTTAAAAGTAATGGATGCCACTGCACTGACTTTATGTCGTGATCAAAATTTGCCGATTTGTGTGTTTAGTATTTTTAAGCCAGGCGCTTTAATGCGAGTGGTGATGGGTGAAAATGAAGGCACGCACGTTGTAAAATAAAACTATCATTTTAAACATAGTTAATTAATTAGTTGGAGAGGCAAAATGTTGGAGGAAATTAA
>JBFJJY010000373.1:0-1647 GCA_041612055.1 Methylophilaceae bacterium
ATCAGGTGTATGTTTTGATATTGAATATCGAATAAAACACCGGATCGGTGGCATTATTTTGGGCTCTGAAAAAGGAAATCCAGTCAATGATCAAAACGGTAAGGCCATATACAATGCAGAAACCAAATCTGACTGCGTCACGATGCCTACTAATTTACGGTTTTCATCCACAACAGGAATGTGATGGTGCACACGTGGTCGTGACATTAAAGGAATCAATTCTACAATATGCATGTTTGCCTGAGCCGTCACTGCTGGAGAAGTCATAATCTGCCCAACAACTTCTGGTTTTTGCGAGTAAACAGACGCCGTTCTTTGAATGAATCGTTTAAGTTTTACTTCAAAACCTTCATAAACATCTAAATTCGCATTTTCCATAAAATTAATTTGCGTAATAATCCCGATGACACGACGCGCCCTATCGATAACGGGTAATGCCTTAATATTATGCGTTCTAAGCAGCGCCCATGCTTCTTCTAACTCTGTACCAAACTCAACACTAACGACATCTTTAGACATTATTTGACCACAGGTTAATTCACCAGTGCGACGACGATATGCTTGCATTTCAGTTTGATGTAACAATTTTTCCAGATCGTCTCGGCTAACATCGAACACTTGGTTATGCTCTTTTAAAACCTGATTTAAATCGTCTGCTGTAAATCCGAAACGCTGTTCCGGCACAGTATCTTTTGTCGCATGCGCTTCATTATTTTTTGTTGCTAAGTGAGGATATTGTCTTTTGGTCAGATTGTTATAAACAGTTGCCGCAATCAACAATATTAATGAATTAAGCCCAACAGGCGTGAACACAAAACTATAACCTTGGGCCTGAATTGCGCTTCCTCCCAACACGGTAACCAAGGCCACTGCTCCTGCAGGCGGATGCAGACATCTCAAATGAAACATGATAAAAATAGATAAACTAACGGCAACGGCTGCAGCAAGAAAGGTATTGGTAATCCACATTGCACTCGTGATACCAATAAAAGCAGCTAACATATTGCCACCCATAATAGACCACGGCTGAGCTAATGGACTTGAGGGAACTGCAAATAACAAGACGGCAGAAGCACCAATAGGCGCAATTAAAAGTGGAATGTCGCTATTATCACCTTCGATTAAATAAGTGATTAAACAGGTCAATATAATACCGATGAAAGCGCCTATTGAAGCGCGTAGTCTTTCCGTGTTGTTGACAGAAATTGATTCGGGAATAAAACTTTTTATCCAATTAGTGAGATGCACACTAAGACCTAACCCTATCTTGATTGATTTGATGATTGACTGCTATCAGCAGACTCGTCATAACAAAAAAGGGTAAATTATACAGATAAGGTGTCCAATACAATAACAGCAGAAATTGATTAAGAGCATCACTAAGTCACAATATTGTGAGCGAGTTGTATGCTAAAGATAATGATGTGTTTACTATCTAGCCAGCGAAATTCCAACTCTTAACTGCGTATCGCTACGTTTATCGTAATCAATTAGTGTTTCGCCATACCCACCTAACAATTGGAAATGCAGAAACGTGCCAGTACGGCCAAATATTTTATCGCTAATTGGATAGGATAAATCAATCTGACCTTGCGCATAGCCATCGGTGCCTTGTCGATACATAGCGGTTAATATAGCTGCGTTATC
>JBFJJY010000374.1:0-1635 GCA_041612055.1 Methylophilaceae bacterium
GTAGTGGATAAAAGTGTTCCGCTTAAAAAAGCAGGTGCAAATTATTCAGCCTGCTGCCCTTTTCATAACGAAAAATCACCTAGTTTTACCGTGAGCCCAACCAAGCAGTTCTACCATTGTTTTGGCTGCGGGGCACATGGCACTGCCATTAGTTTTTTAATGGAATACAACGGGTTAAGTTTTGTTGAGGCGATTCATGACTTGGCAAAACAAGTTGGCATGATAGTGCCGCAGGAAACGCGTGACGCAGATAAGCCTGCTAAGAAAGTAGTTGTGGAATTGCAAGAAGCGTTACAGCAGGCTGCAATTTACTACAAGGCCGAACTGAAAAAATCAGAACGTGCAATTCAGTACTTAAAAGGCCGTGGTCTCAGTGGACAAATTGCGGCTAAGTTTCAAGTGGGCTATGCACCTGCTGGCTGGCAAAATCTACAAACTATTTTTCCACACTATGATAATGAGATATTGGAGACTGCTGGGCTGGTGGTTGAAAACGAGCAAGGTAAACGCTATGACCGTTTCCGTGATCGCATCATGTTCCCCATTCATAATCAAAAAGGCGAAGTGATTGGCTTTGGTGGACGTGTGATTAATCCAGAAGATACACCCAAGTATTACAACTCACCTGAAACGCCAGTATTTCAAAAAGGACATGAGTTATATGGCTTATTTGTGGCGCGTCGTGCGATTAGGGATGCGGGTCGTGTCTTAGTGGTGGAAGGCTATATGGATGTGGTGGCGCTTGCGCAGTATGGGATTGATTATGCGGTTGCTGCATTAGGTACTGCGACGACGCCAGTGCATATCACTAAATTGATGCGCCAGACGGATGAAATAGTATTTAGCTTTGATGGAGATCATGCGGGACGTACAGCAGCTTGGCGGGCGGCAATGAATGCATTACCTGCATTGACGGATGGATTAAAGCTAAGGTTTATGTTTCTACCAACTTCACATGATCCTGACTCGTATGTGCGTGAATTTGGTAAGGAACAATTTGAAGCTGAAATGCAAAATGCCATGCCGTTATCGCAATATATTGTTCAGCAATTGAGTGAGCAAAATCCATTACATTCGCAAGAAGATCGAGTCAAGCTGCTGAATGACGCCGAGCCTATCCTCAAGCAAATTAACGCGCCTAGACTTTCTTTGATGTTGCGTAAAAAAATAGCAGAATTGGCTCAAGTGACTGGTGAAGAGATGCAAAGTTTATTGAAGCTATCTAAGCCCAATAAAACACCAATGAAGGCCATGCAAAGGCAATCAAGATCACCAATCTCTTTAAAAAAACGATTTATTCTCATGGCGCTGATGCGGCCAGACTTAGTTAGCGCTGAAGATTTAAACTTTGTGCAAGGTGATACTGCAGAAGATCAGTTTCTAGCAGAAGTGTTACATGCTTGTTTGGCAAATCCCAATTTTAAGCCTGCTGTGTTGTTACATCGGGTTAAAGGCGGAAATGCTGAGTTAATGACAGTAATTGAAAAAGAATTGCACATGCTAGAGGAAAGTTTAGACTTTACTCTTGAATTTGCTGGTGCGCGTGCCCAACTATCAGGAGGGATGCAACAGTTTAAGGAAACCCAATTATTGAATCAAATTAAAGAAAAACCGATTAGCGCCTTGACGGTAGAA
>JBFJJY010000375.1:0-1629 GCA_041612055.1 Methylophilaceae bacterium
AGACCACGTACATAGTAGTCTGATGTAAAAGCAACGTTTGAGCTGAATGCCCAGTTGGACTCTGCTGGTTTAGCAGCTGGTGCTTCTTCAGCATATGATAATGTTGATACACTTAAAGCACCTAGTACAGCTAATGATAATAGCGATTTACGCATCTTAATCCCCTTAATCTTAATTTATAGAATTACTGAAACAGTATTTAAAAAATACCTAGGCAATTAAGCAATTGCCGTGCCAGATAAAAAATTTAACAATATCAATAAGTTATAAACTAAATGAATATTTGACGCGTTGATTAATTTTATAAAAAACTGATAAACTATCAAAAATTCAATAGGAATCTAAAATGCTTAATTCTCAAGTGTTAAATAATTTATCTAAAAAAATCAAAGAGATAGTTAAATCCTCTCCTTTGGAAGATGCAGATAAAAACATTCATGCACTGATTCAGGGCGCATTCACCAAAATGGCGCTTGTTTCGCGTGAAGAATTTGATGTGCAGTCTGAAGTGCTAAGACATACGCGCGAAAAACTAAAGTTATGTGAAGAAAAGTTAGCTGAGTTAGAATTATTGTTAAAAAAATAAGTTAGTCTCAATCACAATTAATAAGAATAAAAATAAATGAATCTTGCCGTCTTATATAGCCGTGCCTTAAGTGGTATGGATGCGCCTGAAGTTGTGGTCGAAGTCCATTTGGCGAATGGTTTGCCTTCGTTCACCATCGTAGGGTTGCCTGAAGCAGAGGTGAAAGAGAGTAAAGACCGCGTTCGAGCGGCCATCCAAACTTCTCAATTTGAATTTCCCGCGAGACGGATAACCGTTAATCTTGCACCAGCAGATTTACCAAAAGAAAGCGGTCGCTATGATTTGCCAATTGCATTGGGCATATTGGCTGCTAGTGGTCAGATTCCGACCGACCAATTAAATCAATATGAAATAGCGGGTGAGTTAGCATTAACTGGAGAGTTGCGTCCTATTCGCGGTGCATTAGCCATGGCTTATCATATGGTGAACAAAGCAGGTAGCCAGCAGCGCGCACTGATATTGCCCCAGCAGAGTGCAGAAGAAGCCAGTTTGGTCAACAGTGCAACGATTTATCCAGCTCATAGCTTATTAGCAGTTTGTGCGCACCTGACTGATCATACAAAGATAGCGCCCTACCAAAGCTCAGCTACTGAGCAGCTATTCGATTATCCAGATTTTGATGAGGTAAAAGGGCAGCGTCAGGCAAAGCGCGCTTTAGAAATTGCAGCTGCAGGTGGGCATAGCGTGTTAATGAGTGGTCCGCCAGGTACAGGTAAAAGCATGTTGGCATCACGTTTTGTCGGTATTTTGCCGCAGATGACAGAAAATGAAGCATTAGAAAGTGCAGCCATACAATCATTAAATGGACGCTATCAAATCGTAAATTGGAAGCGCAGAAATTTTCGTGCACCACATCATACCGCCTCAGGTGTTGCATTAGTCGGTGGTGGGAGTGTGCCCAGACCAGGTGAAATTTCGCTGGCACATCATGGCGTATTGTTTTTAGATGAATTGCCCGAATTCGATCGTAAAGTATTAGAGGTGTTACGTGAACCGCTAGAAAGTGGGCGGATTACAATTTCTCGTGCAGCGCGTCAGGCAGA
>JBFJJY010000376.1:0-1591 GCA_041612055.1 Methylophilaceae bacterium
AGCTGCTATTAAAAAAGCTCCTATCTGGAGCTTTTTCGTTTTAAGGTAGCATGCGTTGCATGGTTTCATCTTTATCGATGAATTTGTGTTTTAGAGCGCCGGTAATATGCAAAATAATAATGGCTAATAATACTAAACCGGCAATTTCATGCGTTTCATGAAAAATTTCACGCAATGGTTTGTTATCAAGGCCAGCAATAAAATCGAGGCCAAACCATTTTACGCCATACTTACTAGCAGCTGACATGATTAAACCACTAATGGGCACGAGAAACATCAATACATAAAGTAAATGATGGGCACTGGTTGATAGTTTACGCTCCCATGCTTTGTAGCTGGTCAATAATGCAGGTGGTTTATGCGTAATACGCCAAATAATACGGATAAAGATAAGCGCTAACAGGGTAATGCCGATGGACTTATGTAGGTTGAAATAAAAAGCCCTTGGTGAACTTTCTTCTGTTAGTTGCCAAGTGTAAATGCCCCAGTCAAATAAATCGTATGACATTTGTGCTGGTGCCTCTTTTGGCAAACCCGTCATATACCAGCCAAATGCAAACATCCCAAAAATACCCAAGGCAATTAGCCAATGCAAGATAATGGCAATTTTTGTATAACGCTTACTCATGCATTTCTCCCTAAAATTAAGTGCGACTTAATATGATGTTTTGTGTGACAATCGTCACTACATTCTTGTTCAATAAGCATTATATTTTAACCGTTAAAATCGAAAAGCGACTAAATTATGCGAGTTTTAATCAAAATACTCATACTATTCTTGTTGTCTAGTTGTGCTGAAGGTAACTCCAGTCAGTTCTTACAAGATATCGGTGACGGAATTTATGTGCACCATGGCGAACATTTGGATATTGATGTTGGCTATCAAGGTGATATCTGTAATATCAGTGTAGTGGTTGGTAGTAAAGGTGTGGCGGTAATTGATACTGCAGGCAGTCTAAAAGTTGGGCAACAATTGCGTTCTGCAATTGCAGAAATCACCCAGTTACCGATTTTATATGTGATTAATACCCACGTGCACCCAGATCATATTTTTGGCAACGCTGCGTTTTCTGCGGATAAACCAACTTATGTTGGACATGAGGCTCTAGCAGAAGCCATGCAATTGCGTGAAGAGGGTTATAAAAAGCTTAATGAAAAATACTTAGGCGAAGATGCTAACGGCAGTGACATTGTAATTCCTACGCTTGCTGTAAAAGATACTTTAGCGCTTGATTTGGGCAATAGAGTATTGCAATTGCAGGCTTATCCAGTTGCGCATACCAATACCGATATTACGGTAATTGACACAAAAACACAGACATTATTTACTGGCGATTTGTTGTTTATAGAGCGTACGCCTGTGATTGAAGGTGATATAAAGGGATTAATCACCACTTTAGAAGCGTTAAAAACTCGTCAAGATGTGAAGCAAGTGGTGCCAGGGCATGGCCCACAGACCAAAAGCTGGGTACAGGCCATTGACAATGAACTACGCTATTTAACGGTATTGCTAACGGATGTTCGCACAGCGATTGAAAATGATGTGGGCTTAACAAAAGCAATGGATACGGCTGCGGCGAGTGAAAAAGAT
>JBFJJY010000377.1:0-1572 GCA_041612055.1 Methylophilaceae bacterium
ACGCCCATTGGTCCATCCATTTCACCAATCGCGACTTCTGGCTCTGCTGCTGTATTTAATGGGCCACCAGCGACTAATGCTTCACCAACGCGCATAATAATTCTTTCACTCATACTTCTACTCCTCAATCATTAATTAAAAGATAGCTTAATTTAATAAAGCTGTTGAATACGTTGAGCTGCCTCAACACATTCGGCTAATGTTGCAACGAGTGCCATACGAATAAAGCCTTTGCCAGGGTTGATGCCATGTGCTTCTCTGGCTAAATAGCTACCAGGTAATACAGTAATATTGGCATCACGTTTTAGTTGAACTGCAACAGCAGTATCATCTTGATTTGTTTGTATCCAAAGATAGAACGCTGCGTCTGGCATTTCTACCGCAGGCCACACTGTTTTAAGCATGGGGGTTATTGCGCTAAACTTTTCTGTATAGAGACGGCGATTTTCAACGACATGCGCCTCATCATTCCAAGCAGTCGCACTGGCTGCTTGTACAGCAGGACTCATTGCACAGCCATGGTATGTTCTATAAAGTAAGAACTTCTCTATTATAACAGAGTCACCAGCGACGAAGCCAGAACGCATGCCAGGCACGTTAGAACGTTTGGATAATGAGCTAAATACAACAAGGCGAGCGTAGTCTCGCCCTAGTTTTTTTGCGGCTTGTAGCGCACCAAGCGGTGGGTTTGCCTCATCAAAATAAATTTCAGAATAGCATTCGTCTGCAGCAATCACAAAACCATATTGATCCGATAATAGGAATAATTGCTGCCAATCATCCAATGACATTACTTTGCCAGCTGGGTTGCCAGGCGAGCAAACATAGACTAATTGTGTGCGATTAAGTACTGAGCTTGGTACTGCACTGATGTCCATGGTATGGTTGGTTTCAGGCAAGGTGTTAATAAAGTAGGGGTCAGCACCAGCTAAAAAAGCAGCACCTTCGTAAATTTGGTAAAACGGATTCGGGCTAATAACAATAGGATTGGGTTTGGACGTATCAATAACAGCTTGTGCCAATGCGAATAAAGCCTCGCGGCTACCATTCACAGGAATAATTTCTTTATCAACATCCAATGCAGGAATCGCATATCGACGCGTCGCCCAATCGCTAATCGCTTGTCTTAGTTCAAGCGAGCCCAGTGTCGTTGGGTAGTTGGCTAAACCCGCAATATTATCAATCAAACTTTGTTGGATAATTCTTGGTGTTTCATGCTTGGGTTCGCCAATTGATAAGTTAACTGGGTTATATTGTGTGTTCGGTTCAATGCCAACAAATAAGTCTCTGAGGCGCTGAAATGGGTAGGGTTGAAGTAAGTTTAAATTTTCGTTCATAGGTGAGTATTATAGTGAGCATCGGTCAGAATAAAAACTTTTTTGCAATATTCGGTTTGCTTTTTGGTGCAATCGTTTGGGGTGTTATCTGGTTTCCATACCGACTATTAGCAGATGCTGGTATTTCGGGCACGGTCGCAAGCTTTTACACCTATTGCATTGCGATGATAATCGGATGCCTCGTTTTTTATCGCCATTGGCGTGCGCTATTTAGTCAGCCACGTAGCATTATTTA
>JBFJJY010000378.1:0-1559 GCA_041612055.1 Methylophilaceae bacterium
TAATGCGTTGCTGATGGATATGCGGCGCAAATAGTTCGGTCAAGCTAGAACACACAGATTCCTGCCATGACCGTTGTTTAGCAAAGTTAATGTATGCGTCAACCGCAAACCTGACGCCAGGGCTGACCATTTCTAAACTGGTTATTTGCTCACGGGTGAGACCAACTGCTTTACCAAGTTGAATCCAAGCTTCAATGCCTCCCATCGCATCACCGACACCATCATGGTCGGTAATTCGCACTATCCATTGTTTACGCACTTCTACATCTGGGCAGTTAGATAAAATAGCCCCATCTTTCATTGGAATCGCAATTTGGTAGTAAAAACGATTGGCTACCCAACATTGCAATTGCTCTTTTGTCAGCTTACCTTCATACATCATCACATGAAATGGATGATAGATGTGATAGCCCTTACCTTTTTCGCGCAATTTTTCTTCAAACTCTTCACGTGACCAAGGTGTTAAATTGTTATTTATTTCACTCATTTTTAGATTCTCCTAAAGCGTAATATCCATACCGTCATAAGCTAACTCAATGCCTGCCGCATTCAAGGTCGCTCGCTGAGGCGAATCTTCATTCAAAATTGGATTAGTGTTATTGATGTGAATCAAAATTTTTCTTGGTTTCTCCATCGCATTTAAGATACTCATAATTCCGCCTTCGCTCGATTGATCTAAATGACCCATTTCACTGGCACGCTTATTACTAATGCCTTCTTTGGCCATTTCATCATCGGTCCAAACAGTACCATCGACCAAAATGCAATCGGCGTTACGCATATACTCCAGCACATGTGGCTCTGCCACACCTAAGCCTGGTGCATAAAACAAACTTTTACCAGTGCGTGTATCTTTGATATTCATTCCAACATTATCACCTGGCACTGTATTGTCTCGATGTGGCGAATAAGGCGGCGCATTGCTCAGTAACGGTACGGCTGTGAACTCAATCCCTTCAGCGGTCGGAATGGTAAAAGTCGATTGATCGGTTGCAATTTCATGATGATTAATCCCGCGGAAATGACCTAAAATATTAAACACAGGAAAGCCAGTAGTTAAGTCATCTTTAACCGCACTTGTACAATAAATCTCCCATGGTTTATTGTGTTCGCGCAAAGTCAACAAACCTGTCACATGGTCAATTTGCGCATCCGTAATCACAATCGCGGTAATCGCTGTATCACGCACTTGGCGTGCTGGTTGTAATGCAGGAAAATCATCGAGTTGCTTTTTAATATCTGGCGAAGCGTTGAATAATATCCAATCAGTGCCGTTTGCACTCACCGCAATCGAAGATTGCGTACGAGGTGTTGCTTTTATGGTACCCGCACGGACACCTTTACAGTTTTCACAATTACAGTTCCACTGTGGAAATCCACCACCAGCGCCTGAGCCTAATACGTGTATATGCATGAGATTATTTGACTTATTAAAATTAAAAAAGAAAAAAAGACCGTAATATTCAACGGTCTTTATAGATAATTACTGATTCATGACGTACATTGTCACTTCAAAGCCGAAACGCATTTCTGTTGCTGCTGGTGTTGTCCACATAATA
>JBFJJY010000379.1:0-1545 GCA_041612055.1 Methylophilaceae bacterium
CAAATCAACAGTAAAGGCGCTGAAGATTACAATATGCTAACAGAAGAGTTACTGAGTGAATCGCTAATCAACATCTAATCATTCACTGTCGACAATGTTAGACAACACATCTACATAGTCGGTGCTTAATTGACGTGAAGTTGGTGCAACCGAAACCTCAAGGACCTCGCAGTTATGATACATTTGCATGAGCCGATTACGAGCAACACTTTCTGTCTCACCATAAATTTGCAAATGTTCAACCATCGCGCCATTGTTACAGCGGATTCTGTAAACGTACTTGGTCATCTGTTGAACAGGCATATCCATTTTCACACTCGCAGTTGGCTCAAATCGTTATCACTACCAGCTCAAATTAATATAATTCACAGCAAAAGTAAACCATTGAAATGTTGCTAGTTAATGAATCAGCCGCAATAAACAACAATATTGGCAAAAGTGCGACAAAGTTGAAGCAAAATCATTTCAATTACCTGCTTTTCGCTCATAGAAAAAGCCGCTGAAAAGCGGCTTTTAAATCAGTGGATGGCGGTAAAACTATTATGGTAAAGCCTCGCATACGATACCGTTTTTATTACCATCCAGTCCATAAACATCTAGGGACATTACTTTTGCTCGATCTAATCCTTGATTATTTTGAGCGATTTGTTCTGCACAATAGTCATACTTCGCTTGCGCTTCGGCTTGTGTACTAAAGTTACTGCAATTTAAATCATAATCTTTCGATTTCCCAGCTGGCTTAACGCAATCCCCCATCAATACCACACCATCTTTTGTATGTTGCACACGTGACTCTTTGATGCTGCCTGTTTTCCATAAAGTGCCTAAATCAAGGTCATAATCCATCGTTTGAATGCCAATTGCCGCTAATAACAACACCCCTAACCCAATAGCAAAACCCTTTTTGATAATGCCAAACATATACAGGGCAATCACTATCACTACCAACAATACTAAAAACCATATACGCGTCGATTTGGTGTTGCGCGCTTTTTGTAAAGATGAGGCCATATCATATCCCTGAACAGTTGAATAAGCTTGAATCGTAGCTTTAAAATTAAAGTGTGTCAAAGAATGTAGATGGTTAATTTAACTAGCGTTATATCGCAAACGCTTATTGGAAATCAGCCGATCAACGCTTCACCGTCAATCTAAATCTCAACTGACTAACGATGGATAAGCGCTAAATTAAACTTTTCACTTGGTATGCGCTTCGATAAACATCACTAATTGATCGAATAAATCGCTATTATCTCTAAATGGCTTTGCGATTTTTGCAATCATATCAATGTGCCCATAGTCTGGAAATTCGACCACTTTCACCTCACCATTTTTCGCTTTGATGGCTTTAGCTAAATTGTAGGTATTTTTCGGCCAAACAATATCGTCTTTCAAACCAACCATCAATAACGTTGGTGGATTATTCCCAGTCACAAAATGAATAGGCTGCGATTGCCATCTTGTCTCTTCTGGGCCAAAAATATCTTTTAACCGTTGGGTTTTGACTGGCAAGAAATCATAAGGGCCAGCCAGACCAATAAACCC
>JBFJJY010000380.1:0-1543 GCA_041612055.1 Methylophilaceae bacterium
ATTTTACATCGTGATAACCTTATCTTAGCCATGATTACTGGCTGTAAACGCGTTTGTAAAATTAAGCCCAAACAAAAAACACAAGCGCTACAACCTAAACACGAGGTAGCGTACAAACAGTTACGTGCTAGGAAACAATAAATCCATATTTAACAAGTATAAAAAAGGCGCTGTTAGCGCCTTTTTAATTTAGTAAAGTTTTTATTTACCAATACAGAATTTAGAAAAGATTTCACCAAGCAAATCATCTGGCGTAAATTCACCAGTAATGCTACTTAAAGCTTCTTGTGCTAATCTCAACTCTTCTGCAACTAATTCTGCCATCTGAATTTGCGAGCTCGCGAGCTCTAAATGTAAACTCACTTGATTCAATGCCTCTAAATGCCTTGCTCGTGCCATAAATATACCTTCAGCATTTTGTTGATAACCGACCAACGACAATAAATGACTTTTTAATAAATCCAAGCCCAAACCTGTTTTGGCTGATAAATAAATATGGGTTACATTATTGTGATCTAAAACTTGTGGTTGCTCTTGGGAAACATCAATTTTATTATGTACCCAAATTTTAGTCATTTCTTGCGGTAAGCGGTCTATAATCACCTTTTCTTGCTCACCTATACCGTGAGTAGCGTCAACTAATAATAATGCGATATGCGCCGTTTCTGTAGCTTGATATGTTCGTGCAATGCCAATTTTTTCGACCTCATCATCTGTTTCACGCAAACCAGCGGTATCAATGATATGAAGTGGAACCCCACTGATTTGTATTTCACTTTTGATAGCATCACGCGTCGTTCCAGCAATCGGCGTCACAATCGCTACCTCTTCACCAGAAAGTGCATTCATTAAACTAGACTTGCCAACATTGGGCTGACCAATTAAGACCACATTAACACCATCACGTAATAATGCACCTTGTTTTGCTTTGCTAAAAATCGCAGCTAATATTTGTTGATTTTTTTCAATTTTCTCCGCCACGCGTCCTTGCGTAATAAAGTCGATTTCTTCTTCTGGGAAATATAAGCAAGCCTCTACGTATAAACGTAAATTAATCAGCTCACTCAGTAGAATATTGATTGTTTGTGAAAACTCACCAGAAAGAGAGCGGACTGCGCTTTTAGCCGCTTCCATGGTGGCAGCATTAATCACATCAGCAACAGCTTCAGCTTGTGCTAAATCGAGCTTATCGTTCAAATAAGCGCGTCTGGTAAACTCACCTGGTGCTGCCTGACGCGCACCCAATGCAATACAGCGCCCTAGTAAAATTTGCATTAACGCAGTACCGCCATGTCCTTGCAGTTCTAGCACTTCTTCCCCAGTGTAAGAATGAGGCGCATTGTAGTAGATTGCAATACCACGATCAATTAACTCGCCGTTGTCTAGCTTAAAATCTAAATAGGCTGCGTAGCGAGGAGCGGGACAATGCCCTAGAATTTGCGTCGCAATAACTTGGCACAAAGGGCCAGAAACGCGAACAATACCAATGCCGCCAGCACCACTTGCTGTAGCGATAGCGGCAATCGTATCTTGTGAATTAGCG
>JBFJJY010000381.1:0-1539 GCA_041612055.1 Methylophilaceae bacterium
AAGCCGCTCTAAAACCTGTTAAATCTGTGCTTAAACCAGCTAATAAAGGTTGTTTAGATGCTTTTAACAGCGTTGCAATGTGCGCGGTGGCTTGAGCTAAATCAACGGCTTTACCTGCAATTGTTGCTGAAGTTGCTATGGTTGCTTGCGAAAAGAAGCGCATGCTCTTTGCGCAATTATTTGTGGATGGGTCGTTAATATTAATATCATCACATAGCAAACCACAAGCAGGGCAGGTGGCAAGCATGCTGTTGTTATCTTGTAAACTTGGCATGAATGCGAATTCTCTTTGTTTTCATTAGATGCTGTATTTGAAATGATTCTATCTTATCTAAAGCTTATCATAAACCGTCTAGCGCAATGCAAATCAGAAAATAGAGGCTTAAAGCTGTTTTAGTTTGTATTTGGTTGGTGTGTTTTATGCGGCAGATAACACTACGCCTATTTGCCTTACGCGGACTAGTAGGTGACAGTAATCATGTGACTTCAAGCATCCGTAAGGGCTTGCCATCAATTTAAACTAATAAATTGATAAAGTTGCTGTGACTGGTGAGTGCTATGTATATAGCCTTATCATTTTTAAAAATCAATATTGCTAAATGTCATCATCAGATTGAACAATAGCCGAGAGATATTCCTGATAGTCCGCATGTGTTTTAGTGTGATGTTTTTCCCATCAGTCACGCAAAAATTTTAACAAAATCATTGGATCCTGCTCTTTTAAGGCTTCTTGTGTAGCCATGTCTGCGCCTAGATTAAATGCATTTTGAATCTGGCTGTGTTTAAGCATGATTTTATAATTTGCGCCCAGTTTTTCTAAAATACCTTCTTCTGTTTTTAGGTGGAAACCAACATTCATTTTAATCACTTGCAATGTTGGAGTTAGACCAGAAAGCCCCCAGCCTTGGTTAATAAAGAAGTAAAGGGAGTTGATGGCCGCTACAATCGTATGGTGTTGTTCATCTAGAATCGGAATGCTAATGGATTGCTTTTTATTCCACACGATGTAGAGCTGTGTATTCATCATTAGAATTTCCTAACTTTTTCATATTGTTATTTAGTTCAAGATATTATGCTGGATAACATCATACTCAAATTTATTTTGCCATAGATAATTAGCCTTTGCAAAAGACTATTTTGCTGATGTTGAATATGTAAAAATTAAAGCTCATGCAAGGTGGATGAGCAAAGTGTTATCCATAGAAAGGTTTTTGATTGTGAATGACAGCACTTTGAAAAATCACCATTCAATTAAAGCATGAACGATGTTAGAATAGCGGCTTTTGTAAGTCGTTATTTTTTATTCAATTTTTTGGAGTTAACATGGCAGTAGAACGCACCCTTAGTATTATCAAACCTGACGCAGTGGCGAAAAACGTGATTGGTCAAATTTACACCCGTTTTGAAAACGCTGGTTTAAAAATCGTTGCGGCAAAAATGACGCATTTAACACAAGCTGAAGCAGAGGGTTTCTATGCTGTGCACAAAGACCGTCCTTTCTTTGCAGACTTGGTTAAATTTATGATTTCTGGTCCAGTG
>JBFJJY010000382.1:0-1539 GCA_041612055.1 Methylophilaceae bacterium
CACAAGAACAGAGACATCGAATATGGATTGGTGGCCTAAGGCACTTAACCTCGATATTCTTCATCAACATGACACTAAAACCAATCCTTTGGGTGAAGATTTCAACTACGCAGAAGCATTTAAAAAACTAGACTTGCAGGCGGTCAAGCAAGATTTACATACCTTGATGACGGATAGTCAGGCGTGGTGGCCTGCCGACTGGGGACATTACGGCGGGTTAATGATCCGTATGGCTTGGCATGCCGCAGGTACTTATCGTATCGCAGATGGTCGCGGTGGTGCTGGTACTGGCAATCAGCGATTCGCGCCGCTCAATAGTTGGCCTGATAACGTTAATTTAGATAAAGCACGCCGTCTATTGTGGCCAATCAAAAAGAAATATGGCAATCAACTTTCATGGGCTGATTTAATTGTCTTGGCTGGTAACATCGCATACGAATCAATGGGATTAAAAGTCTATGGATTTGCTGGCGGTCGTGCAGATATTTGGCATCCAGAGCAGGATATTTATTGGGGCTCTGAAAAAGAGTGGTTAGCACCAACCGGTAGTGAAAATAGCCGCTATTCAGGCGAACGCAATTTAGAGAACCCATTAGCTGCTGTCATGATGGGATTAATTTATGTCAATCCAGAAGGTGTCGATGGTAATCCTGATCCACTTAAAACGGCTCAAGATATCCGCACCACATTTGAACGCATGGCAATGAATGATGAAGAAACCGTTGCATTGACAGCTGGTGGCCATACCGTAGGTAAGTGTCATGGTAATGGCGATGCTAAATTACTTGGTGAAAATCCAGAATCAGCCGATGTACACGAACAAGGTTTTGGCTGGCACAACCCAAATGGCAAAGGATTTGGACGCGACACAGTCACCAGTGGTATTGAAGGTGCATGGACAACGCACCCAACCAAGTGGGATAACGGTTATTTTGAAATGTTGTTAAATCACGAGTGGGAACTCAAAAAGAGTCCTGCAGGTGCGTGGCAATGGGAGCCTACAAGCATTAAGGAAGAGGATAAGCCAGTAGACGTGGAAGACCCGTCTATTCGACATAACCCCATCATGACGGATGCAGATATGGCGATGATTAAGGATCCTATCTATCGGAAGATTTCTGAGCGTTTTTATAAAGACCCAGCGTATTTTTCTGAAGTGTTTGCACGGGCTTGGTTTAAATTAACCCATCGTGATTTAGGACCAAAAAGCCGTTATCTTGGACCTGACGTACCTGCTGAAGATTTAATTTGGCAAGATCCTATCCCGACAGTGGATTACACGTTAAATGATGTAGAGATTGCAGAGCTAAAAGCCAAGCTATTAAACAGTGGTTTAAGTCGTCCTGAACTGATTGCAACTGCTTGGGATAGTGCACGCACTTTCCGTGGATCAGACTTTAGGGGCGGTGCTAACGGCGCACGTATTCGCTTAGCGCCACAAAAAGATTGGGAAGGCAACGAACCTGCAAGATTACAAAAAGTATTGAACGTACTCACGGCCATTCAAACAACATTAAGCAAAAAAGTCAGTATTGCTGA
>JBFJJY010000383.1:0-1533 GCA_041612055.1 Methylophilaceae bacterium
GGATGCACCATCACCGCCACGTCACCCAACATGGTTTCTGGGCGAGTTGTGGCAACGGTTAAATGACCTGAACCATCTGCAAGCGGATAGTTGATATGCCACATTGAGCCATCTTCTTCCTCTTGCACTACTTCTAAATCAGAAACTGCTGTGCCGAGTTTGACATCCCAGTTAACTAAGCGCTTACCGCGATAAATCAACCCTTCGTTATATAAACGGACAAAGGTTTCCGTCACCACTTTATTCAAACCAGCGTCCATGGTGAAGCGCTCGCGCGACCAATCTGGTGATGTGCCTAAACGACGCATTTGTTTGGTAATGCTACCGCCTGAATATTCTTTCCACTCCCAAACTTTTTCTAGGAATTTCTCACGGCCTAAATCGTGGCGCGATACGCCTTGCGCATCTAATTGACGCTCGACCACAATTTGAGTGGCGATACCTGCATGGTCAGTCCCAGGTTGCCATAACGTATTATCACCGCGCATACGGTGATAACGCGTCAATGCATCCATCAAGGTTTGGTTAAAACCGTGACCCATGTGCAGCGTACCGGTCACATTTGGTGGCGGTAATAAAATGCTGAAGTTTTCTTTTACTTCTGGATTTAATCCAGCCGCGTAATAGCCTTTGCTCTCCCAAAAGGCATACCATTTATTCTCAATGGTTGATGGGTCAAAAGCTTTGTTTAAATCATTTTTTGGCGTAGTAGTCATAGCGCGTGATTTTACCACAGGCAAACCAAAGACTTAATGCCATTAGTCGTCTGAATCATGACTGTTTATTGAAAGTATTTATCTGCGCTGGATTCCGCACATCTAAACTTAATATTAGCGATAAATAGTGCTAATATGGCTCAATCACTTATCCACTACAATGGAGCCATTATGATAGATGCAGTCTGGGCTTGGGCAATTTTAGGTATTATTTTATTGTCGATTGAAATGGCGATTGGCACCTTTGATATCTTATGGTTTGGTGTTGCCGCAATTTTAGTTGCCATTGCTATGTGGCTGTTTCCGACCATGCCGCCAGCAGCGCAGTATATTATGTTTGCCGCACTGTCACTTATCTCGCTCGCGCTTTGGCGCTTCCATTACAAAAAAACTGAAAAAAACTCACGTGTAGGTCAGTCTCAGGGTGAAGAAATTGGCAGGATTGGCATTGTGATTGCTGCGTGCGGACCAACTGCAAATGGAAAAATACGATTTGCGCAAGGATTAATGGGCGCTCGTGAATGGACAGCTGTGTCTAACGAACTGATTACAGAATACACCGAAGCAGAAGTCGTTGCTGTTGAAGGCAATGCTTTAAGAATTAAACCTATTTAATAAAACAGGAAAATATCATGACAGAACTCAGTATTGTAATTATCTTTTTGGTGATTATCGCCATCTTTAAAGGTGTTCGAATTGTGCCGCAGGGCGAAGAGTGGGTGGTCGAGCGATTAGGTAAATTTGCAGGCGTCATTGCGCCAGGCTTGCATGTTATTAATCCAATCTTAAGTAAAGTGAGCTACAAAGTCACCACTAA
>JBFJJY010000384.1:0-1532 GCA_041612055.1 Methylophilaceae bacterium
ACGCGGCGGCAAAGGACTCATTGAGCGTATCTCAAACGATGCGCGCATCCCTGTGATTAAGCATTTAGATGGTAATTGCCATGTCTATGTCGATAGCGAAGCAGATTTTGATAAAGCATTACGCATTGTCGAAAACAGTAAAACCCAACGTTTGGGCACCTGTAATACAGCCGAATCTTTATTGATTAACCGCAGCATTGCGCAAGCCATGTTGCCAAAAATTGCTGCGATGTTAATCAGCAAAGGTATTGAGATACGCGGCTGTGCAGAAACATGCGCACTGGTAAAAGAGGCCAAAACAGCAACGGATGAAGATTTTTATACCGAATATTTAGATGCGATTATTTCTTGCAAAGTCGTGAGTGATTTAGATGAAGCGATTGCGCATATCAATCAACACTCATCACAACATACTGAAAGCATCGTGACAGAGAACTATACCAAGGCAAGAAGGTTTTTACGCGAAGTTGATTCTAGTAGCGTCATGGTTAATGCATCAACGCGCTTTGCTGATGGTTTTGAATATGGCTTGGGTGCCGAAATTGGCATCTCAACCGACAAACTCCACGCGCGTGGCCCTGTTGGTCTAGAAGGCTTAACTTCACTTAAATATGTTGTATTAGGTGATGGTCATATTCGTAGCTAGGCGCACGCGAACATGCGCTTAGTCGGCATCTTTGGCGGTACGTTTAACCCCATTCATTATGGTCACTTGCGCATGGCGCAAGAGCTAGCCGATGGTTTAGGGATGGATGAAGTCAGATGTATTCCCTCTGCTAATCCACCGCATAAAGACAGCGTCACCGTGTCCGCCGAACACCGCGCCGCCATGGTTAAACTCGCCATTGCCGACAATCCATTATTTTCACTAGACGAGCAAGAACTAAAACGAGATGGCGCCTCTTACACCATTGATACACTCATCAGCTTACGCGAGACATTAGGCAAAGATACCGCACTCTGCTTAATGATGGGTAGCGATGCTTTTGTTAAATTGAACACATGGCATCGATGGCAAGAATTACTTGATTACGCGCATATTATCTTGGTACAAAGACCCAACCAAGGCAAACCACAAGAAACACTGCCAGATGAGTTGCAAACATTATTGCGTGACCATTATGCGGAAGATGTGAGTGCTTTGCGTGAGGAAAATGCAGGATTGATTAATATGCAGGCGATTTCTGCGCAGGAGATTAGTGCGACGAGGATTAGGGAGAGTTTAAAACATGGGAGGACGGTGCGGTATTTAACTCCTCCATCAGTATCGAAATACATACAGCAGAACCAACTCTACAATCATAAGGAGTAACCATAATGGAAAGGCTTATCGTTCCTGTATATTTAAATCAAAAATTTGTTTTTGATTTATTAGCAATGTTACAAGGTGGGATAAGTACAGTTACTAGCGTAACTGAAACTTCTTCAAGTACAGAGGTAAATAGTAGAAAAGTCTCTGCTGGCTTTGGCTTAAGTGAAGCCTTCTCAACTTTACTTAAAATTGACCTATCAGGCGCAAGTGACAAGTCTAA
>JBFJJY010000385.1:0-1506 GCA_041612055.1 Methylophilaceae bacterium
ACCAATTGGCGCATTTTGTTGCGGTTTAATGCGCCGTCCTCTGTCACATAGGCCTGACCAAAATTGGCAGCAATCAATTGAATAGCGGGTTGATTGGCGGCGGTGATTTGGTGCGCAATGACATCTAAATCAACAATGGGGACATCAAGCTTAGCAAAAGCATGTGTAGCTTCTGATTTTCCACTGCCAATACCACCTGTTAATGCAACGATAAACATCGTGTTTGGCTCAACTTTAAATCAAATAAAATTGCGCAAGCTGTTGGCCGAAAAATAAGGCGGCAATGCCACCAAGTGCCAAAAATGGTCCGAAAGGGATGGCAGTTTGGCTTGATTTTCCTTTCAATACCATTAAGGCGATACCAATCACTGCGCCTAAAACTGAGCTTAATAAAATCACAGCAGGAATCAACTGCCAACCAAACCAAGCACCTATCGCTGCTAACAATTTAAAGTCACCATAGCCCATCCCTTCTTTTTTAGTTGCTAGTTTAAATAGCCAATAAATAGACCATAAAATCAAATAGCCAACAACCGCACCAATCACGGCCGACTGCAAATCAGTGAAGCCGCCATTGAGATTAAATAACAGACCTAACCATAGTAAAGGTAAGGTAATATCGTCTGGTAATAATTGCGTATCAAAATCAATGAAGGTGAGCGCGATGAGTGCAAGCGTGAATGCCCAAGCAAATAACGTGGTGTAGCTATAACCAAATTGATAAGCAATTAACCCTAATAGAGCGCCAGTAAGCGCTTCAACCAAAGGGTAGCGAATGCTAATTGTGGTTTTACAACCTTTGCATTTTCCGCCCAATAACAAATAGCTCACAATGGGGATGTTTTCTAACGCGCTAATTGAATGATTGCATTTTGGGCAGCATGAGCGCGGAAATGAGAGCGATAGTGGTGCTTGTTCTGGCACTTCTTTTCCCTGTAAGGTCAGGCAGTTGTTATGCCATTCGCGTTCCATTATTTTTGGCATTCTGTAAATAACAACATTTAAAAAACTGCCTAGCATTAAGCCTATAATGACAGAAAAGCTAATGAAGATTACAGGGTCGTTATTAAAGAGAGTGGATAAAGAATATACAAAGTCGAACATGGTCTTCTCAAGTTGATGTAAACTTTCTGTATCATCTCACCGTTAATTAAACTATGCAATGTGGTAAATAATGGCATATAAAGTGCTTGAAAAAAATGAGGAAGGCCTCATTTAGAAATTGTTGCTCATCAATTAGTAAAGGAATCCATAATGAACGACCAACATGATTTGCAAGCAGAATTAGCCAACTTAATAGAGCTCGATGATGCCATTTTTTCTGAATGGAATGAGCCTATTGTTTGTCGCGTAGAAGTTGATTTGCCAGGCTGGCTGACTCAACTTGCAGGCGGCAAAGAGTGGGAAGTGTATAGCGAAGATGAGGATGAAACTTGCATTAGCTTTGCAATGCGCGAGAAAGCAGCTAAAGCAGCAAAAACGGCTGAAGTGACTTTGTATCACAAC
>JBFJJY010000386.1:0-1462 GCA_041612055.1 Methylophilaceae bacterium
AACAAAATAAATGGCTTAGCACATTTTGTTTATCTAAATTGTAGAATGGATTTGTAATGTTAGTCTCTATGTATTATTATCTGCTTGATTGTATAGTGTATATTGAAAAAAGTTCCCGTTTAGCCAAAGAAATTGCAACCAAATTAAATGGTTGACATGGATTTGTAAAATAATAATAACTAATGATTACAATATACAAAATGTTAATACGATTAGAGTGGAATCAATTGATTAATTAAAGCATGGTTTCAGTGGATATTTGAAAGCAGCTAATAATAAAACGACGAAATAGACAATTAATTTAATTTAGAGAGAGACTAATAATGAACAGACTGTATAAAGTGATGTTGACGGTGGGGATTTTGTTAGCATTTAATCCTGCCTACGCCGAAATCCCTCAAACATATAAAGATATTGTAGAAAAAACCATATCAAATAACCCTGAAGTCCAAGCTAAGCTGCACGAGTATACTGCGTCTCTTGAAGGTCAAAAAGCGGCAAAAAGTAACTACTACCCAGTTGCAGATATTATCTACAAAGCAAGATCTCAACAAAGCATGACGCCTAATATCAACAACACAGAAACACCTGAAGGTCAGGCGCAATTTGTGATCAGTCAAATGTTGTTTGATGGCTTTGCAACGCCTAGTCAAGTTAATCGTTTAGGCCATACCGCGCGCGTTCGTTATTATGAGTTGCAAGCGGCCATGCAAGGCATTGCGCTAGAAATCAGCAGAGCTTACATTGATGTTCAACGTAACAGAGAGTTAGTTGGCTATGCCGAAAGCAACTATGTTGCGCATAAGCAAATGTTCGATAAGATTGAAGAACGTGTGGTAGCCGGTGTTGCTCGTAAGGTTGATTTAGAACAGGCGAGTGGTCGTTTAGCATTAGCTGAAGCTAACTTATTAACAGAAGTAACCAACTTACAAAATGTAACAGCGCGTTTCCAGCGATTATATGGTGATTTGCCTCCTGCTACTTTACCTAAGCTAGATATGAATGATGTGGCTGATGCTCTTAATGCTAACCAGTCTTTAGAAACAGCGTATAGAATGAATCCAACTTTCTTAGCAGCGGCCGAAAATATCTTGGCAACAGAGCAAGAAGTTAGAGGCAATCGTGCAGGTTATTTACCTCAAATTAACTTGAAAGGGACAGCAAACCCATATACAAGCTCTAATGGCGAGAATAGTAGCCTTGCAGCAGATACCTTGGAGTTAACAGCATCATTTAACTTGTTTAGAGGCTTCAGAGATCAGGCTAATATCGCACAAGCCGCTGAAAATCTGAATAGATCCTTTGATTTGCGCGATAAAGCTTGCCGTGATGTTAGACAAGAAGTCTCAATCGCACAAAATGATATCGTTGCACTAAAAGAGCAAATTAATTATCGTAATCAACATCAACTTTCAATCGAAAAAGCAAGAGAAGCGTATAGAAAACAATTTGATATTGGTCA
>JBFJJY010000387.1:0-1439 GCA_041612055.1 Methylophilaceae bacterium
ATAAAGTCACCTAAATGAGAGTCCTCATCATCACCAATTGGCGTTTCCATTGAAATTGGCTCTTTACTGATTTTTAAAATCTTGCGAATTTTATCTTCAGGCATTTCCATTTTTTCAGCCAATAACGCAGGATCTGGTTCTTGTCCTGATTCCTGCAAGATTTGACGACTAATACGGTTCATCTTATTAATCGTTTCTATCATATGAACTGGAATACGAATGGTGCGCGCCTGATCAGCAATCGATCTGGTAATCGCCTGACGAATCCACCATGTCGCATAAGTAGAAAATTTGAAACCACGACGATACTCAAATTTATCCACGGCTTTCATCAAGCCAATATTGCCTTCTTGAATGAGATCCAAGAATTGCAAACCACGATTGGTATATTTTTTAGCAATCGAAATCACTAAACGCTAGTTAGCTTCAATCATTTCACGTTTCGCACGGCGCGCTCTTGCCTCACCAGTGGTCATTTGCTTATTGATATCTTTTAACTCTTTAATTGGCAAGCCAACTTTTTCTTGCAGAACAATCAAGCGATCTTGCTGATCAATCACTGAGTCTCTAAAGCGACTTAACGCTTCAGTATAGGGTTTATCCAGTGCTAACTCTTCGTCCAGCCACTCTAAATTCACTTCGTTACCAACAAAGCTTCTGATAAAGTGCTGTCTTGGCATACCTGATTTATTCACACAAAACTCTAAAACCTTGCGCTCATGGGTACGGATATCTTGCACTAAACTACGCACTTGATTACATAACAATTCAACTTGTTTAGCAGAGAAGCGGAATACCATTAACTCTTGCAACACCACTTCATGTAATTGTTTGTATTCAGGATCCTGAGAACCTCTTGTCTCACGGATTTTGTTCATTTTGGCATTGGTTTCACGAATTACCGCGAAACGTGCAATGACTTCATCTCTTAACTTAGATAGTGCTTCTGCAGAAATAGCTTCTGCTTTCGCTTCAGCCTCATCTTCATCGTCATCATCTTGATCTTCATCATCATTGTCATCATCGGCTTTTGCAACGGCGGCATCGGCGACAAAAGCCTCATCTAAACCAATATCGTTATCAATCAAGCCATCAACAAGCTCTTCAACACTAATCTCATCACGTTCAACGCGTTCTACAATAGCCAGCAACTCAGTAATCGTTGTTGGACATGCCGCAATGGCTTGCACCATGTGCTTTAAGCCATCCTCAATACGGCGTGCAATTTCGATTTCGCTTTCACGCGTTAACAAATCAACTGTACCCATTTCACGCATATACATACGTACGGGATCTGTGGTGCGACCAAATTCAGAATCGACAGTCGCTAAGGCTTGCTCAGCTTCCTCTACCGCATCATCATCAGCAATCGGCGTAGGCGCATCATTCATCAATAACGCTTCAGCATCAGGTGCCTGCTCATAGACCTGAATACCCAT
>JBFJJY010000388.1:0-1435 GCA_041612055.1 Methylophilaceae bacterium
ATTTTGGCACGGATGACATGGGCGCCTAATGGCGTACAACCACTGTTTTTTTCACACCCTACACCGTTAGCAGCGGTTGAGACTGGAAACTGCGCCAACAACTCGCCATGACCATCTAAAACGGTGAGTGTTTGTTCTGCGATTGATATGTTGATATGCATACTAAAGTATATTTTATGTCACATTGGAGACTCTAACGAATAATAAATGATTCAAATAAAAGATTAAACCAGTCATGATGAAAGCTGTTAGCATTATATGAAAACCTGACTTTGTTACACGAGATGACACAAAACTTCTTTTATATCTTCCTTGCCTTTTTATTAGTGGTGCTTAACGGTTTTTTTGTTGCAGCTGAATTTAGCTTAGTTAAACTGCGTGGCACGCGTGTGCGCGCTATTGCGAAAAACCTCGGTTGGCGAGGTCGTATACTCAAAACGGTACACCATAATCTAGATGCCTATCTTTCAGCCTGTCAACTAGGCATTACGTTAGCATCACTCGGTTTAGGGTGGATTGGTGAGCCTGCATTTGCGGCAATATTAGAACCCTTTTTAACCTATATCGGTATCGCTAACCAAACACTCGTGCATACCATTGCATTTGTTGTTGCATTTTTTACCATTTCTTACTTACATATTGTGCTAGGTGAGCTTGTGCCTAAAACACTCGCTATCCGCACCGCTGAAAAAGTAGGTTTATGGACTGCACCCCCACTCTATGGATTCTATTGGCTGATGTTTCCAGCCATATGGATGCTAAACAAAAGTGCGAACTTAGTAATTAAAACGTTTAATTTAAACCCTGACGGGCATCAAGATGTGCAATACAACGCTGAGGAAATCAAATTAATTCTTCGCAGCTCTCGCCCATCACAGCAGTTTGATGTGGATGAATGGCGCGTATTAGCGCAAGCGATTGATTTTAGAGAACTCGATATTGCGGATTTAATGCATCCAGCCAATGAAATGATTAGCCTTAAAGCGCAAGATGATTTTAATGCCCACATGCAAACCATCCGCACGCATCAATATACGCGCTACCCCTATACGCTAGCAGACGGCTGTGTGATTGGTATTGTGCATTCAAAGGATGTCTTGCTAGCATTAGCAAAGGATAAAAATTTTAGCGATGTGCAGTCACTCGTCAGACCTATTGAAGCCTTGCCGCCTGACACCCCTGCCACAACCCTGTTTAGAAAATTAAAAAATGGGGCGCCGCATTTCACTATCGTCGCTTACGACAGAAAAGATCCGATTGGTTTTATCACAATGGACAACCTACTGTCTGCTTTAGTGGGCGATATCCGTGATGAATTTATCAAATCGCATACCAAATGGATCAAAATGGATGATGGTTCATTCATGGGCAAAGGGACGCTTTCTTTGCATACGCTAGAGAGTAAGCTTGGTATTGATATTGAATCAGAAGAAGC
>JBFJJY010000389.1:0-1419 GCA_041612055.1 Methylophilaceae bacterium
ATAGCTTGCTTTTGATACCCGTTTACTTGAATGAACAGATACTGAGAGCAATGACGATGCCAACTCTCTATTCAACTCATTAATGTTAGGTAACCTTATGATTGACATCATGATTATTTTTCATTGTTAGAAAATCGCTCACTAAAAAGTCATTGATTTCTGCAAACTTTGCAGCGTTGTATTGATGATTCATGCAAAAAATGCATGATGATTTTCAACAATCAAGCTAAGTAATTGAAAATATTATTTATTTTAGATTGGCATGCGCTTTGCATTGTTAAACCCAATACTATTTGATGAGAAATGTTAATCATGCTCAATGCCTTACCAACTGAAGAACTTTATCGTGCAGAAACTGCCTACCATTTAAGGAATTTTGCAAAAACAAGGCGGTATCAAGTGAATGAAATAACAGCGCACACTGTCCCCAAGAATGCCGCTTGTCGATCTGAAGTAGAGTCATTTATTCATGCTGTTTTTAATGTCAGCTATGGCGCTCATGTGACTGAGTTTATGCCAACTTTGGTTGCGCTAAGAGATTGCAATGGTGTGTTAATGGCAGCCTTTGGTATGCAAGCAGCGATTGATGAACCGCTCTTTTTGGAACGGTATATTGATGGTGCTATCGAAGCCCTAATGTCGGAAAAATTGGGAACAACGATTAATCGTCAACAAATTACCTGTATTGGCAATCTTGCAGTGTCTAACCCCCGCAATGCTGGTGTACTCATTGTGCATGTGATTCAACACAGTCTTGATATAGGTATTGAGTGGTGTGTTGCCACCGCGCATCACACTTTACAAAATGGCTTGATTAAAGGTGGGCGCGATGTTTATCCGCTACATATTGCAGATAAATCACGTTTACCGATTAACGAGCAAGCGACGTGGGGTAGCTATTATGACCATTTACCACAAGTGGTTGCGATAAGAGGTACGGCCAATTACTAACAGTCAAGTGCCCCGCCAGCCCATGAATCTCCTGCAAACGCTTAAACAACATGCGAAAAACTCTGCCAATGCTATCGCCATAAAAAACGATAGTATGGCGTTGAACTATCGTGATTTATTCAATGAAATCACACAATCGCAGCAACAAATACAAGAATGTAAGGATGATTGCACCATTGCCTTGGCAATCGATAATCATCCCGCTTGGGCAATCTTGGATATTGCCGCTTTAGCGAATCAAACAGCGGTGGTTCCATTACCTGCTTTCTTTTCTGATAGTCAAATTTCACATGCCGTTAAAGATGCGGGTGCTAGTGTTTTAATCACAGATAATCCGCAACGATTTAGCGCATTATTTGATTATCTGATTACACAGAAATCCACTATCGTTGTCGCTGGTAAGCGCTTAATGATGCTGTATTTGAACATGGCGGCTCAACCTTTACCTGACTCAACTGCAAAAATCAC
>JBFJJY010000390.1:0-1417 GCA_041612055.1 Methylophilaceae bacterium
CTCGTTATCGGTATTGTTCAGATTAACCCTTATAAACACAAAAGTCATTCTTATTAAAAAGCAATGCTAAAAATGACCATCAACTTAGGTGTTCATCTCAGCTGTTAAACTGCAATCTATTTGAACCGAACGCGCAATCGGTGGCCAAATAAGCTAAAATGTACTCAGGAATATAGCGTGAGAATAAAGGGGTTTGTTTGAGTTTGCTAATAGACGAGTGTAAAGCAAGGCGTAACCAATTATTGGCCAGTATGGGAGAAGGCATCGCAATCATTCCTACTGCCGCTGAAGTCGTGCGTAATCGTGATAGTCACTATCCTTATCGATTTGATAGCTATTTTTATTATTTAACAGGTTTTAAAGAGCCTGAATCTGTTTTGGTGTTAATTGCTGGGAATCACCCTAAAAGTATTCTATTTTGCCGCGAAAAAGATATGGAGCGCGAAATTTGGGATGGCTTTCGCTATGGACCAACTGCGACGCAAACGACATTCGGTCTTGATGAAGCATACCCAGTTGGGCAACTAGATGAGATGATGCCTAAGCTGCTGTCAAATCAAGCTAAACTATTTTATAGCATAGGCGCAGAGGCTAGTTGGGATGTGAAAGTGACACAATGGCTAAATCAAGTCAAAGATTTAGCACGCACAGGGGTTGCTGCACCAGAAGCCATTTTGGATGTGCGACAGTTAGTTGATCGTCAGCGTTTGTTAAAAACACCATTTGAGATTGAGATGATGCGGCGTTCTGCTCATATTGCGGCTACTGCGCATAATCGCGCCATGCAAAAAACCCAAGCAGGCAAAATGGAATATGAAATAGAAGCCGAGTATTTGCATGAGTTTTATCGCAAAGGCGCCCAAGCGCCAGCTTATACCAGTATTGTCGCAGGCGGCGCAAACGCTTGTACGCTACACTACAATGCCAATAATGCTGTGTTGAAAGACGGTGATTTATTGTTGATTGATGCGGGTTGTGAGTTGGATGGCTATGCGAGTGACATTACACGCACTTTTCCAGTGAATGGTAAATTCAGCGCTCCGCAAAAAGAGTTATACGAAATAGTACTGGCCGCACAACTGGCTGCGATTGATGCAGCAAAACCCAATCATCATTGGAATAAACCACATGAAGCTGCGTTAGATGTATTGGTACAAGGCTTTATTGATGTCGGGTTATGCCAAGGTTCGAAAGACGAAGTGCTAGAAAACGGTAGTTATCGTCAATTTTATATGCATCGCACAGGACATTGGTTAGGGTTAGATGTCCATGATGTTGGTGACTATAAAGATAAGCAGGGACATTGGACAATGTTGGCAGCAGGGCATGTGCTCACAGTCGAGCCAGGTTGCTATGTGCGTCCGGCGGAAAATGTGCCCGAATATTTCTGGAATATTGGTATTCGTATTGAAGATGA
>JBFJJY010000391.1:0-1370 GCA_041612055.1 Methylophilaceae bacterium
GTAAACGGCGCAGGCAAAACCACCTCAATTGGTAAACTTGCAAAACTGTATCAGACACAAGGAAAGTCTGTTCTGATTGCCGCTGGCGACACCTTTAGAGCTGCCGCGAGAGAACAGCTACAAGTGTGGGGTGAACGTAATCATGTACATGTTGTAGCATCAGAAGGCGCGGACCCTGCTGCTGTTATTTTTGATGCTGTCAGCTCTGCCATTTCTAAAAAAATTGACATTGTCATTGCGGATACGGCAGGTCGCTTGCCGACACAGATGCATCTCATGGATGAAATTGCCAAGGTCAAACGGGTGATTCACAAAGCCCACCCAGGTGCCCCCCATGAAGTCATGTTAGTGCTCGATGCCAATACGGGGCAGAATGCAGTGAGCCAAGTAAAAGCCTTTGATGACGCGCTTGGCGTGACCGGTTTAATATTAACTAAGCTTGATGGTACAGCCAAAGGTGGTGTCATTGCTGCGATTGCTGAAGCACGACCCATCCCTATCCGCTATATTGGCGTTGGTGAAGCCATTGATGACTTACGCCCATTTAGCGCCAATGAATTTGTCGATGCACTATTTGATGAATGACCTATAATAACGATATGACAATAGTGAGTTTAAGATAACACCATGATTGTTTTAGATAATGTCACAAAACGCTACCCGGGCAGTCAAGAAGCGCTAAGCAACGCCAGCTTTAGCATAGACCAAGGTGAGATGGTTTATGTGACTGGCCATTCGGGCGCAGGAAAAAGTACATTATTGAAATTAATTGCTGCTATTGAACGTCCTAGCAATGGCACTGTGCTGATTAACAATCAAAATGTTAGTAAATTGCGCGAATCCGCTCTGCCTTATATCCGTCGCAAGTTTGGACTTGTTTTTCAAGACCATAAATTACTGTATGACCGCAATTGCTATCACAATGTCGCATTGCCATTAGCCATTAATGGCATCACTGGTACAGATGCCGCCAAGCGTATCCGAGCTGCATTGGATAAAGTGGGTCTATTGCACAAAGAAAAAGTCATGCCGATTACTTTATCAGGTGGAGAACAGCAGCGCTTAGCCATTGCACGTGCGGTTGTTTCTAGACCATCGATTCTGATTGCTGATGAACCAACAGGTAATTTAGATAAAAACTATGCAGGCGATATTTTGAATTTATTCGGCGCTTTTCAACAAGTTGGCGTCACTGTTATTATTGCTACACATGATGCTTTAGCGACAGCTAACCAAGCACACAAAATTTTACATTTAGATCATGGCAGATTAACCAGCCAGCAGGTAACAGCAGATGAATAGTTGGTTCATGCATCATACTCAAGCACTCAAACTCGTAATCTCGCGATTCCGCGATCATCTATTTAGTA
>JBFJJY010000392.1:0-1353 GCA_041612055.1 Methylophilaceae bacterium
AGCAAGGCGTTTAGTGGCACACAGGATTAAATGTGATGGCGTTGTTGATGACATGGCATTATTCTAAACGACAGTGTAGACATCGCCACTCTTTTTCCGATAAAACGTTCACAGCGTGATGCGTTTTGTATGATAATGGCTACTTAACATATCTTGGTTTGGAGAGGCTAGCATGCTAGCAAGTATCAAAAAATTCTTTAAATGGATGAGTATTATTTTGATTCCAATATTGCTCTTCATTGTTTATACCTTTTTTACCCTGCACTGGGTATATTCGTCTGGTGAGCGGGTTGGTTTTGTGCAAAAAATCTCGCAAAAAGGGTTTATTTGTAAAACCTATGAAGGTGAGCAAGTTTTAGTGACAGTGCCAGGCACGCAAGCGGAGAAGTTCTATTTTACGGCTAAAAATGAAGCCATTTATAACAAAATTAATGACACCAATGGGCAACGTGTTCGCTTGATTTATAAGCAACATAAATGGATTCCAACCAGCTGTTTTGGTGATACTGAGTATTTTGTCTACGATGTGAAGGTATTGAAAAATCAAGAATCAAATGGCATTAACTGACGAAAAAAATTACATTACGCCAGAAGGCTTTGCGAACTTACAGGCTGAATTTAACCAGTTGTATAAAGTAGAACGACCCGAAGTTGTGCGCACAGTGGCTTGGGCAGCCAGTAACGGTGATCGTAGCGAAAACGGAGACTATATTTATGGCAAGCGTCGTTTGCGTCAAATAGACAGTCGTTGCCGCCATTTAATGAAGCGCATGGATTTTGCTGTGATTGTCGATAGTAAAGAGCAGCAGCATTTAGAACGCGTTTTTTTTGGTGCATGGGTAACGGTTTTTAACCTAGATGATGATAGCGAGCACACCTATCGCATCGTGGGCAAAGATGAAATCGATCCAAATAAAGGCTATATTTCTTGGGTATCTCCATTAGCTAAAGCGTTACATGGCAAAAATATTGGCGACATTGTCCGTGTTCTCACACCAAAAGGCGAAGCTGAGTTTGAGGTGATTGAGATTAAATATTAGTCATCAAAAGTGTCGCACTGTTTTTGAGCAAAATTCTGCTCCTTATTAAATTAAACGCACGAAAATAGTGCGAAATCTCATCTTAAATTCCCATGCCATGCTTAACTAATTGATATTATTATCAATTTTTATTTGGCATGCTCTATGCTTTTTAATTAGAGAGTTCCAAAGACGGGCCGCCATCCAAAGAAGGATACGTGCGCATATTTGCACACGATGAATCTATCAACCGATTTTTATACAAATCGATTTTTTATCAATAAATAAGAGGTCCGCTTATGTCTGTCGACAAGTTTAATATTTTTTCTTTTAC
>JBFJJY010000393.1:0-1350 GCA_041612055.1 Methylophilaceae bacterium
CTTCACATGCTGTCATTGCAATACTATAAGGTTCCTCTCCTGTGGATGCTGCTGAGCACCAAATGCGGATGGGTTGTCGTGATTGACTGAGGTGATCTGCCAAGATAGGAAAATGATGCTCTTCACGAAAAAACGAAGTTAAGTTAGTCGTTAACGCGTTGGTAAACGCCTCCCACTCGCTTAAATGATTGTTTTTTTCTAAGGCATCTAAATAATCTTTGAAGGTATCAAACCCTTCTGAACGAAGCCTTCTACCGACACGGCTGTAGACCATGTCGGTTTTAGCTTCCGAAAGCGAAATACCTGCATGCTGATAAATAAGTTTACGTATTCTTGAAAAATCTGCTGCTGTAAATTCAAACTCACGCTCATCTATTTTTTTTTCTGCAAGCATCATTGGCTTTCTATATTAAAAACACTTATCAATAAAACTGTCTTACAATCAACTACTTAAGATACTGGCAAATCTTTATGTAACTCAATGCCACGTTGTTTCATTTGCTCAATCGCTTTAGCAACTGCTTGGTCGTCTGCACGACGATTCATTGCTTCAGGGGTTTTTGCTGCAAATGGATGCGCTGCTTTTTTGTATTGTTTTACAACATCAGCTGCTTTTGGCTCACGTGCGACTGCACTCTTGATTGCCATTTTTGTTGCGCGATAGTTCCAGTCTTGAATACGCTCATCAATATCTGCTTTGTGGTCAATAAATACGCCCACACAAATATAAACATCATCCGCTTCTTCTAAAGGAATCGTGCCATCTTCCACACACTCCATGACAGCCATCGCTACACCACGTTGAGCTGGGCCAAACATCTGTACCGCTTGACGACCATCTTTAATGGTTACTTTGTTAAACATAACAGTATTAGGTTTTACCATCATGTTAGGCGCCGCAATCGCCAATAAACCATTTACTCCTTGTTTTTGGTCGGTGAGCGTACGGCAGAATGCGTCTTCTGCTGCGCTACCGCGTGGGCCCATGACTAAGTCAATATGGGCAACGTTTAAAAGGTCTGGACCTGAACCATCTGGACGATCTTCTAGTACTAAACCTTCGCCAATTAATACTCTATCAATCACTGCCATTTCATTTTCTCCTAAATATAAAAAAGGTAATTACGCTGCACAATTGCAAGGTATTACTACTGCTACATCAAGTGCCTACAACGACTGCTATTTATCGTAGACCTATGTATTACTAACGGCAAGTTTACGAATAAATTTAGTGTTTTTTTCATTTATTACTTAAAAAAATATAAAATAAATCATAAGGTTATTAATAAATTTATAATAAAAAAGCGATGCAACATAAAAGAATGATTGCATCGCTTAAAAGGACATCAC
>JBFJJY010000394.1:0-1322 GCA_041612055.1 Methylophilaceae bacterium
AAAAGCTATTAAAAGACCCGCTAAACAAAATTGCTCAAAGCGAATATACTATTACTGGCACTTGGGATAACCCTATAGAAAAAAATGCTGAAAAAGAGAAACAAGAAAAACAACCGACCAATTCACCTTTAAACGCACAATAAAATGACATCAAAAAAATCGACAAAATACGCAAGCAATATCGTTAAAGTAGCTGGGATACAAATGGCTTCTAGCCCTAGTGTGTCATCTAATCTAGTTGAAGCTCAACGCTTAATTAAATTAGCAGCTGAGGATGGTGCAAAAATCGTTGTACTCCCTGAATATTTTTGCATCATGGGAATTAAGGATACTGATAAAGTCAAAGTGAGAGAAGAAGAAGGCGATGGTCCTATACAGCGTTTTCTCTCTAAAATGGCTAAAAAACATAAAATATTGCTTATCGGAGGAACCGTGCCTCTGGTCAGCAAATCTGCGAACAAAGTGCGTAACAGTTGTTTAGTCTATAACGATAAAGGCAAACAAATTGCGCGTTATGACAAAATTCATCTATTTGGTCTAGATTTAGCTACCGAGCATTATCACGAAGAGAACACCATCGAAGCGGGCAATGAGGTTATCGTGGTTGAAACACCATATGGCAAAATCGGCTTATCAACTTGCTATGATTTACGGTTTCCTGAACTGTATCGCGCAATGGGCGAAGTCGACATGATTGTGGTGCCATCCGCTTTTACTGAAACGACCGGTAAAGCGCACTGGGAAACGCTCATCCGCGCACGTGCAATTGAAAACTTATGTTATGTCATCGCACCTGCTCAAGGTGGATACCATTTATCAGGCAGAGAAACGCATGGCAACAGCATGATAGTCGATCCTTGGGGCGTTATATTAGATCGATTACCACGTGGTTCTGGCGTTGTGATGGCAGGTGTGAATCTGCATTACGAAGCCAGTTTACGTAAAAGCTTACCTGCACTTAAACATAAAACCATTAAAGCAATTTAGCATGCAACCTATCAACCATTTAGCAACAGCAAATGAAGCGTTATTAGTTCCCTCAGGGCTAGATAACCAAGCCATAGAGAGCGTATTGAGTAACATCATGTCGCATCAAGTCGATTATGCAGATTTGTATTTTCAATACAGCAGAAGTGAGTCTTGGGGACTAGAAGAAGGCCAGGTAAAATCTGGTGCCTTTTCTATCGATCAAGGTGTCGGTGTCCGTGCAATTAGTGGCGAAAAAACAGCCTTTGCTTACTCTGATGAAATCAATTTTGATGCATTACAACAAGCAGCAAACGCGACTAAAGCCATTGCTAATATTGGTGCCGAGCAAACCG
>JBFJJY010000395.1:0-1317 GCA_041612055.1 Methylophilaceae bacterium
AGAGGCCGATTTATTGCGACATTTGGCCCACTACATTACTCAACGCAGCTTCTAACAGAAGCCACTCTATGACAACTCCATTACTTTCCTCAATTAACTCACCCACTGACTTACGTCATCTAGACCGTAGTCAATTAAAAAGTTTAGCAGAAGAATTACGACTATTTTTAATTGATAGCGTATCGAAAACGGGCGGTCATTTGGCTTCAAATCTAGGCGTGGTAGAACTGACGATTGCTTTGCATTACGTGTTTAATACGCCAGAAGATCGATTAGTGTGGGATGTTGGTCATCAAACTTATCCGCATAAAATCTTAACTGGTCGCCGTGAAGAAATGACGACCTTGCGTAAACCCAATGGCATTGCTGGCTTTCCAAGAAAGTCAGAAAGTGAATATGATACATTTGGCACAGGTCATTCAAGCACTTCTATTTCTGCCGCACTTGGCATGGCAGTTGCCGCTAAGCATGGCGGATTAGATCGGCATAGTGTTGCCATTATTGGTGATGGTGCCATGACGGCTGGCATGGCGTTTGAGGCGCTCAACAATGCTGGAGAAACCAAAGCCAATTTACTCGTTATCTTAAATGATAATGACATGAGTATTTCTAAAAACGTGGGCGCGCTCAACAACTATCTTGCCAAATTATTATCAGGTCGTTTTTACGATACCGTGCGTAGAAAAGGTAAACAGGTGTTGGATATTGTGCCACCAGTGAAAGAGTTTGCCAGACGTGCAGAAGAGCATGCCAAAGGTATGGTTTCGCCAGGCGGCACATTATTTGAAGAGCTTGGCTTTAACTATATCGGACCGATTGATGGACATGATATTGACACGCTGGTTGATACACTAACTAATATTCGCGCATTAGAGGGCATGCAGTTTTTACACGTTGTGACACAAAAGGGCAAAGGTTTTGAACCGGCGGAAGACGATCCTAATAAATATCACGGCGTGAGTAAATTTGATCGCAGCAACGGTGTTGCACATGCGAACAGTAACAATAAAACCTATACCCAAGTATTTTCTGAGTGGCTGGTTGATATGGCCGATAGCGATAACAAGCTTGTCGCGATTACGCCTGCGATGTGCGATGGCAGTGGTTTAAACGCGTTTGCCGACAAATATCCGGACCGCTATTTTGATGTTGGCATTGCAGAGCAACATGCTTTAACTTTTGCAGCGGGTATGGCTTGCGATGGCCTAAAACCAGTCATTGCGATTTATAGTACGTTCTTACAACGCGCTTATGACCAACTGATTCATGACATTGCCTTACAAGATTTAGATATATTACTCGCTATCGATCGCGCTG
>JBFJJY010000396.1:0-1308 GCA_041612055.1 Methylophilaceae bacterium
AAGCGTTTCAGCTTTACATCAAACCTTTCGTATACATCTAAATTAGCATTTTCCATAAAATTAATTTGCGTAATAATGCCAATCACACGACGTGCCCTATCAATAACGGGCAAAGCTTTAATATTATGCGTTCTAAGCAGCGCCCATGCTTCCTCTAGCTCAGTCCCATATTCAACACTGACGACATCTTTAGACATGATTTGCGCGCAGGTAATTTCGCCAGTGCGTCGGCGATAGGCTTGCATTTCAGTTTGGTGTAATAAATTTTCTAACTCATCTCGGCTCACATCAAATACTTGGTTCCGTTCTTTTAAAACAGCATTTAAATCATCTGCAGTAAAACCAAAGCGCTTTTCAGGTGAGTTATCTTTAGTCGCATGCGCCTCACTGTTTTTTGTTGTCATATGCGGATATTGGCGCTTGGTCAGATTGTTATAAATAATCGCTGCAATCAATAGTAATAATGAATTAAGACCAACTGGAAAAAACACAAAGCTATAACCTTGCATCTGAACGGTGTTACCGCCTAAGACAGTGACCAATGCTACTGCGCCTGCTGGCGGGTGCAAACACCTTAAATGAAACATGATAAAAATTGAGAGGCTGACAGCAACTGCAGCAGCAACAAATATATTGGCAATCCACATCGCGCTGGTAATTCCAATAAAAGCTGCCAACATATTACCGCCCATGATGGACCACGGCTGGGCAAGCGGACTGGAAGGCACTGCAAATAATAAGACGGCAGAAGCGCCAATCGGCGCAATTAAAAATGGGATTGAGCTAGCCTCGCCCTCAATCAAATAAGTGATTGAACAGGTCAGTAAAATTCCAATGAATGCACCAATTGAAGCGCGTAATCTTTCTGTATTGTTAACAGAAATGGATTGCGGAATAAAACTTTTTACCCAATTGACAATATGCAAACTAAGAACCTACCCTCTTGTTATTAAATGATCTATTTGATTATTAACGACTATTGCTAGTATGGATATAGCAAAAAGGGAAAAATTATACTACTTCTACCACGCAGGCTAAAGCAGAGTATTTAGGTTTAGTTGTTGCGCATAAATAAGATCATTTCATCTAACAAAGTGCTTTTGCTTCTAAATGGTTTAGAAATGTTAGTTATCATATCTATATGACCATAGTCTGGAAACTCCACCACCTTAACGGAGCCTTTTTTTGCTTCAATTGCCTTTGCTAAATTAAAGGTATTTTTTGGCCACACAATGCCATCCTTTAGACCAACCAACAACAGTGTAGGTTGATTTTTACCTGTGACATAATTGATTGGCTGGGATTTCC
>JBFJJY010000397.1:0-1305 GCA_041612055.1 Methylophilaceae bacterium
CAGGGATATTTATTAGATGCTTGGCAGAATAGAGTGATTTACACCATCACTGCTTCAAATGAATATGCGTTTACCAAGCCAAACGGTATGCATCATGTCGGTGTGACAGCACTGACGCCTGATTTAAAAGTCTGTGCCAGTATCAGTATCACAAATTGTACAGACCGCATTCACTTAATTGGTAATGCAGTGGCGGTCATTATTTCACTTGGCGCAACCGCCCACCAAGGCAGCGGTGGTGCAGATGAGAGCCAGAATTTAACCGTACCATCAAATACGACTTTTGTGAGTCATGCCGCTACTGCAACAACGGCTGCCAATGGCGAGTTTGATCATGTGGTGACATGGCTATCGCCTTATCTGCTTTATAACGCTATGATTGTGGCAGGGCAACTCCATTAACAAGTGATGATATCAATTTGACCATGAACGACAATCAACTATTACGTTATAGCCGACATATTTTATTACCGCAGGTGGAATATACAGGGCAAGAGAAACTGACCAATAGCCATGCATTAATTGTGGGTGCTGGTGGCTTGGGCTCGCCAGTCGCGCTCTATTTAGCTGCCAGTGGCGTTGGTACATTAACGATTTGTGATTTTGATAAGGTTGATTTAACTAATTTGCAACGGCAAATTATTCATACTACGCAGTCGGTTGGCACCAATAAAGCATTATCTGCACAGAAAGCGATTGATGAAATCAATCCTGAAGTCGTCGTGAACATTGTTCAGCAGAAATCGATGCCAGCGGAAATGGAAGTCTTGATTAATGCGGCAGACGTAGTGATTGATTGCTCTGATAATTTTGCCACGCGTTATGCATTAAATCGACTTTGTTTTAACCAGAAAAAACCGTTGGTGTCAGGAGCGGCTGTCCGTTTTGAAGGGCAAATTACGGTATTTGATTTTAGAAATGAGACCAGTCCGTGCTATCACTGTCTATTTCCCGATACAGGGGACGATCAAGAATTGCGTTGTGCCGATAATGGTGTATTTTCGCCGTTAGTTGGCATGATAGGCACGGCACAAGCAGCAGAAGCGCTTAAATGCTTAATGGGGATTGGTGAGACTTTACAAGGACGATTAATGCTTTTAGATGCGTTAACAGCAGAGTGGCGCACGATTAAACTGGCACGCGACCCTGCTTGTTTAGTTTGTGGACAATAACTTTTTACTTCCCACCAATCATACTTTTCACTGCGCCAACTAAATCGCCAGGCATGACAACGATTTTGCTGTTACCAGAGCTAGACATTTTTTGCAGCGCTTGAATATAACGGTCACCCAATAGAAAGTTAGC
>JBFJJY010000398.1:0-1298 GCA_041612055.1 Methylophilaceae bacterium
ACTGGAACTGCTAAACCTTTTGCTTCTGCCATGTTAATTCCTTTTTAAATTTTGATTAAATGAATAAATCTTGATAAAGCTTATTTTGCCTTATCTCTTAATAAGAGCGCTTATTATGCACTGCCTTTGCATGCATCCCAAATAAATTTTTAGTTAATTTTTGATGGCAAGCATTGGTTTTTTAACAGTCGATTAAAAAGCGTTTGATTCGTAAACGTTTTTTAACTATAATCACGCCCTTACATAAACCTTGCCACACCACGAAGCAATTATTTAATTGCTGCCTTACATGAAAGGGCTTGATGGGTGGCTTTAACCACAAGGAGATTTCATGCGTCACTACGAAGTAGTATTTATCGTGCATCCTGATCAAAGCGAGCAAGTGCCTGCAATGATTGAGCGTTATCGCACAATGATCAGCGGCAACAAAGGCACTATCCACCGTCTAGAAGATTGGGGTCGTCGTCAATTGGCTTATCCAATCAACAAAATCCATAAAGCGCATTACGTGTTAATGAATATTGAATGTGATCAAGAAACATTAGCTGAGTTAGAACTTGGCTTTAAATTTAATGATGCCGTGATGCGTCATTTAACATTCAGTACAAAAACAGCTGTTACTGAGCCTAGCCCAATGATGAAAGAAGAGAAATCTAAATCTGTATTGAGCAACGACTCAGCAAAAGAAGCGCCTGCTAAAGAAGAGGCGACAGCAGAATAGAAGTGAATAAGCTGGCGATAAGCGGACAAGTAACTCAAATTGAGGGCTTACGTTACACACCAGCAGGTTTACCGTTGTTGAGTTTTGTGATTAGTCATGTTTCAGAAGATGTTGAGGCAGGCTTAAAGCGAAAAGTGGAATGTGAATTGAACGCAATTGCCATTGGTGATTTGGCTAAAACAAACATTCAACTAGGCACAAAGTTAAAAGCATTAGGTTTTTTAGCTAAGCGCAGCGCAAAAAGCACACAACTGGTATTGCATATAAAAAAGATTGAACTGATATAACCGAATATGATTAGGTTTATCTAAACGAAAAAGATTAGGAGTTACACATGGCAAGAGATATATACAAACGCCGCCGTTACTGCCGTTTTAGTGCAGAAGGCATTAAAGAAGTAGATTACAAAGATGTGGATTTACTGAAAGATTTTATTTCAGAAAACGCAAAAATTATCCCAGCACGTATGACGGGTACAAAAGCTAAATACCAACGCCAATTAACCTCAGCGGTTAAACGTGCGCGTTTCTTAGCGTTGTTACCATACACTGATAAACACCCAGGCTAAGGAGAATAA
>JBFJJY010000399.1:0-1274 GCA_041612055.1 Methylophilaceae bacterium
ATGCGTTAAGTCTTGGCTTAACAGAAGAAATTCCATACCTCAAAAATCAACAGCGCTTAACTTTTGCTCGTGCGGGTATTACCGACCCTGTTTCGCTAGAGGATTATCTCGCATATGATGGTTATAAAGGACTTGGCAACGCATTAACGATGTCGCAAGAAGAAATTGTCAAAGCGGTGACAGATTCTGGTTTGCGTGGGCGCGGCGGCGCAGCGTTTCCAACAGGTATTAAATGGAATACAGTTTTAGGGGCGAAAAGCGAACAAAAATACATTGTTTGTAACGCCGATGAAGGTGATTCTGGTACTTATTCTGATCGAATGGTGATGGAAGATGACCCTTTTGTCCTGATAGAAGGCATGACCATTGCAGGTATTGCGGTTGGTGCAACACAAGGTTATATTTACCTGCGTAGTGAGTACCCACATGCGCTGCATATATTAAATGAAGCGATCGCTAAAGCAGTTGCCGCCAACTACTTGGGTGATGATGTTTGTGGTTCTGGTAAAGCGTTTCACTTAGAGGTGCGCCGTGCGGCGGGTGCATATGTCTGTGGTGAAGAAACGTCATTGCTTGAAAGCTTAGAAGGCAAACGTGGCTTAGTGCGCTTTAAGCCACCACTGCCTGCGATAGAAGGTTTGTTTGGGAAACCAACTGTTGTTAATAATGTCATAAGCTTAGCGACCATTCCTATTATTTTGGATAAAGGTGCGCAATATTATGCTGATTACGGCATGGGGCGTTCACGTGGCACCTTGCCGATTCAACTAGCGGGCAACATTAAACAAGGCGGTTTAGTTGAGTTGGCGTTTGGTGTGACATTAAGAGAGTTGCTTTATGATTATGGCGGTGGTTCAGCTAGTGGCAGACCAATACGTGCGGTGCAAGTCGGTGGTCCACTAGGCGCTTATTTGCCAGAAAGTCAGTTTGATACGCCAGTGGATTATGAGTCGTTCGCCAAGCTATGGGCAGTATTAGGGCATGGCGGTATTGTGGCATTTGATGATACGGTCGATATGGCAAAAATGGCGCGATATGCTTTTGAGTTTTGCTCGATTGAAAGCTGTGGCAAATGTACACCATGCCGCATTGGCGCGACACGAGGTGTGGAAGTAATGGATAAAATTAAATCAGGTAAAGACCATGCAAAAAACATACAAGTATTGCGCGATTTATCTGACACTATGCTCAATGGGTCATTATGCGCACTGGGCGGTATGACGCCTTATCCAGTCATTAGCGCATTGAATCACTTTGGTGAAGATTTTGGCTTG
>JBFJJY010000400.1:0-1253 GCA_041612055.1 Methylophilaceae bacterium
ATGTAATGTTGTGGGAAGGCTTGCTGAATATGGATTATATCCGCGAACATACCGAAGGCTTTGATGCATTGAAAGATACGGTACGCGAATATACGCCAAAAATGGTAGCCGATATTTGTGGTATTAACGAAAAAGATATTGTGCAAGCGGCGAAATGGTTTGGTGCTGGGCCAACACTTTCTATGTATTGCATGGGCTTGAATCAGTCTATCCACGGTACCGATAAGAATGCAACGCTGATTAATTTACATCTTGCTACAGGTCAGATTGGCAAACCAGGCGCAGGACCGTTTTCATTAACAGGCCAGCCCAATGCGATGGGTGGTCGTGAAGTGGGCGGCATGGCTAATTTACTTTCAGGTCATCGAGATTTAAATAACCCTGAACACCGTGTAGAAGTTGCGCAACTCTGGAATATTGATGAGGTGCCTGCGACAGCAGGTAAAACAGCGGTTGAAATGTTTGATGCAGTTAAAAATGGCGAAATTAAAGCGATTTGGATTGCTTGCACCAACCCTGCGCACTCCATGCCTGATTTAAATAATGTATTGGCCGCATTAAATAATGCAGAGTTAGTTGTTTTACAAGATGCCTTTAACAACACTGATAGTAATCAATATGCCGATGTCATTTTTCCTGCCACAACGTGGGGGGAGAAAGAAGGCACGGTCACTAATTCAGAGCGACGAATTACCCGTTTGCAAGCAGCCGCACCTAAATCGGGTGAAGCGCGCCACGACTGGGAGATTGCCGTTGAGTTTGCGCAGCGTTTAGAGAAAAAGTTGGGATTAAATACCGCATTGTTTCCATACACGACTACTGAGGAAATATTTAACGAGCATCGCGAAACCACACGCGGTCGTGATTTAGATATTACAGGATTAAGTTATTCGCTATTAGAAACAAAAGGTCCGCAACAGTGGCCGTTTAAAGAAGGTGATAAGCAAGGTCAAGCGCGTTTATATGCAGATGGCGTCTTTCAAACAAAAAATGGTAAAGCAAAATTTACCAATGCCACTTATAAACCGACGGCTGAAACAACTAACGCTCGCCAACCGCTACATCTATTAACAGGGCGTTTACGCGATCAATGGCATAGCATGAGCCGCACAGGCACGATTGCACAGCTTTATAATCATGTAGAAGAACCATTATTATCGATGAATGAAAGCGACATGCTGCGACGTCAACTTAAGGATGGGGACATTGTAAAACTGAGTAATAAGCGGGGCGAGTTAAACATTCGCATTCAA
>JBFJJY010000401.1:0-1206 GCA_041612055.1 Methylophilaceae bacterium
ACAATGGATTCTGATAGTTCTCTGTTGAATACTTAACTAGATGGTCCTTTTGCATTAGTGCTAGGCGCAGAGGGCGATGGTATACGGCGCTTAACAGCAGAAAGCTGTGATGCATTAGTCACCATTCCAATGTTTGGCTCAGTTGAAAGCTTAAATGTCAGTGTCGCGAGTGGTATTTGTCTTTATGAGGCGCGTCGACAAAGGAACGCACTTTAATTTTATTACAGTTATTAGGTGAAATGATGAATCGATTTTGGATAGCGATGGTGTTGTTTACGGCGCAATCTTTCGCAGCAGAAAATTGGTTGATTGCGACGCAAAATGAGTTGCTAAAACCGAATGAAGAACTTTCATTCGAGATTGTTAAACCAAGCACTGAAGCCAGTTGGCCAGCTAAACTAAGCTTAACTGTTTTTACACAAGCCAATAGTGAAACAGTCGAGTTAATTGCTGTAGAAGCACAAACCAGCCAAACAAGACGTCGCTATATCGGGAAGGTCACAACTGTCTTTGATGGTGATGTGCTCGCTAAGCTGACGCATCAGCCATCTAATCGCCTATTAATGACAGCACATCCAATTGATTTGGCTTCGCATCAAGCAGTCACCGCGCAACCAGAAAAGCCGCTACACCAGGCGGTAGTAACGACTCAGACAGAAAAACAAACGGATACCATCTTAATACCAGAACCAAAAGAAGAACGAACCATTAGCGCAAATGAGCCTTTGTATTTTATTGTCGGTTCTAATAAACAAAGAGACTTTGATGCAAGGTTTCAAATTAGTTTTAAATACCGTCCATTTGACCCAGGCGCAACAGTCGCCAAAGTTATCCCATATGCAAGCAACCTATACTTTGCCTATACCCAAACCAGTATTTGGGATTTGGGTAGTGAATCTAGCCCGTTTAAAGACACCTCATATCGGCCGAGCGTTTATTATTATTGGGATGAAAGTGGTAAAGGCTACAACCCCAATAGCTGGAAATTTGGCTTAGAACATGAATCTAATGGACGCGATGGTGCAGATTCACGTTCATTGAATGTCGCTTTTGTGCAGCCACAATGGGACATAGATACCACACGTGGGAGAAAACTTACTTTTATGCCTAGGTTTTATTACTATCTAGAAAAATCTGATAACGATGACATCCATCACTACCGTGGCTATGTTGATTGGATTGCTAAATATGGACGTGATAACGCAG
>JBFJJY010000402.1:0-1039 GCA_041612055.1 Methylophilaceae bacterium
AAAAAAGAACAAAAGCAGGATGTCTGTCGTGATGCAACACATCTTGATAGGCTTGTCGTATCGCATGCGCAATGAGCTTATCTCTGACAAAACGCCCATTCACATAAACATATTGGGTATCTCGTCGGCTGCGATTAAACGTCGGCTTTGCCGCCACACCCCAAAAGCGCAAGCCTGCCGCCTCATCATCGACAGCAACGGTTTCTGCCATAAACTCAGCGCCCAATACCTCTTTAAACCGTTTGCTTGGCTCCGACACAGAGTAACGGCTAATCACCCGTCCATTATGTTCTAAAGTAAAAGCAACATCTGGTCGAGATAGCGCAATTCGTGTGTATACATCCTCACAATGACCAAACTCTGTTGCTTCTTTTTTTAGAAACTTACGTCTGGCTGGCGTATTAAAATACAAATCATTCACTTCTACAATTGTGCCAATATCTAAAGCACTCGGCTCCAATGCAGAAAATTCACTGCCATTGGAATGAATAGTCCATGCATGTTTGGATGTTTGAGCGCGACTCACAATCTGTGTACGCGAAATGGATGCAATACTCGCCAAAGCCTCACCACGGAAACCAAGACTGGCAACAGACTCTAAATCATCTAAAGAATGAATTTTACTAGTGGCATGCCTTGTTAAAGATAACCTTAAATCATCTTCATTAATGCCATTACCATTATCCGACACTCTGAGCTGTTTAATGCCCCCTTCAGCTAAGCTGACTTTAATCTCAGTGCTTTGCGCATCCAAGCTATTTTCAAGCAGTTCTTTTAATGCTGATGCAGGTCGTTCTACCACCTCTCCAGCCGCAATTTGGCTAATCAGTTGGTCAGGTAATACTTTAATAAGATTCATTGCAATTATTCGTTATTCGCAACGGTTCTTGCCAATGCAGGGTTCGCCGCAAAATATTTTTTAATCCCCGCCAAAATAGATTTAGCTAATTGATGTTGGTGATTATTGTCGTTTAATTTTCGCTCTTCTTCAGGATTACTAATAAAAGCGGTTTCAACCAGAATAGAAGGAATATCCGGT
>JBFJJY010000403.1:0-1008 GCA_041612055.1 Methylophilaceae bacterium
ATCGCTTCTTACCAGATAAAGCCATTGATTTGATTGATGAGGCCGCTAGTCGCATCAAGATGGAAATCGATTCTAAACCAGAAGTGATGGATAAATTAGAACGTCGCTTGATTCAATTGAAAATTGAGCGTGAAGCGGTGCGTCGTGAAAAAGACGAAGGCAGTAAAAAGCGCTTTGAGCTGATTGAAGAAGAAATTGCTAAATTAGAAAAAGAGTATGCGGATTTAGAAGAGGTTTGGAAAGCGGAAAAAGCACAAGTCCAAGGGTCTGCGCATATTAAAGAGGCGATTGAAAAAGTAAAACAAGAAATGGAAGAAGCGACTCGCAAAGGCGATTGGCAACAAGTTTCTGAGTTGCAATATGGCAAATTGCCACAATTAGAGGCACAGCTAAAACAAGCAACAACTTCAGAAAGTGAGCAAGTGAATGTTAAGCCAAGAATGCTGCGCACCGAAGTGGGCGCGGATGAAATTGCTGAAGTCGTGAGTCGTGCAACGGGCATACCTGTCAGTAAGATGATGATGGGTGAACGCGACAAATTGCTGACCATGGAAGATAAGCTGCATGAGCGCGTAGTCGGTCAGGATGAGGCTGTGCGTCTCGTTTCTGATGCAATTCGTCGTTCACGTTCTGGCTTAGGTGATCCCAATCGACCTTATGGCAGCTTTTTATTTTTAGGACCGACTGGCGTTGGTAAAACCGAGTTGTGTAAATCATTAGCTAACTTTTTGTTTGATTCGGAAGAGCATTTAATCCGTATCGACATGAGTGAGTTTATGGAAAAACACTCAGTCGCGCGAATGATTGGTGCGCCGCCAGGTTATGTTGGCTATGAAGAAGGTGGAACCTTAACCGAAGCTGTGCGTCGTAAACCTTACTCAGTCATTTTATTAGATGAGGTAGAAAAGGCACATCCAGATGTATTTAATGTGTTATTGCAGGTGTTGGATGATGGCCGTTTGACCGATGGACAAGGGCGTACGATCGATTTTAAAAACACCGTGATTA